>JBDNGV010000337.1:0-9921 GCA_041689125.1 Daejeonella sp. | reverse complement strand
TGAATGCAGAATTATATAATGATGCTTTTGAACTTGTAAATACACCAGATGTAAATATCTCTTTGAAGAACAAAGATGGTAAAAGCTATTCCTACGTTTTTTCTAAAACATTAAATTCCTATAACCTTGATGCCGGAGAATTGGCTGCCGGAAAATATAATTATACAGCAGTCACTACGCTTGGTAAGGTAGAGCATCAGGCAGTAGGACAATTCATAATAAGCAGACAAGAAGCTGAATATAAACAGACTATAGCGAATCATCAATTATTATATGCTATGGCAAAGCAGAACGGGGGACAAATGCTATTTCCAAAGCAGCTGGATGGATTACCTGAACTAATTAGAGCTAATGAGAATGTGAAAACCGTATCTTATGAAAACTCAAAGTATAGTGAACTGATAGATCTGAAACTATTGTTTTTCATTATACTTGCTTTATTGAGTCTTGAATGGCTTGCAAGAAAGCGAAACGGCGAAATTTAATCTGATCGTAATTAATAATCATTTTAATACTAAAATTAGCCTATTGGAGTATGGAGGGTATTCTGAAGATACTGAAGGCCTGGATACTTTCTACTGGCAACTTAGGAAATTGATTCAGAAAAGTGACGAAGGTCTCGACGACCTTTTAGATCAGCTTGACCGGATTGATTAAATATCACCGAGTATTTGTCAATAATTCCCAAAACTCTTTGCATCGGCCTCAGTTCAAATTCTCCACAACAGATCTGCCGTTAACATGTCAGGCTATACCGCTGACTAAAAAACTTCGCATAAAATTCAGATAAGCAACCTTCAGGAGTACATTTATTTCAGGTAATCAAAAATTTCCGAAGATGTCGATATCAGCCTGGAACGATCAAAACGCCGCATTTATATCCATTGGGAGTAAGTTCAAAACTGGCTCTAGTAGCAGGATTATATATATTGTAATCCTTTTGGCAACAATTATTGCAGTAGGTTTAACGCCTTTCATACCAATTCAAATCAGTATAAATAGTTATGGCGTATTACAGTCGGCCTTTGAACGTATTGAGCTTTTTGCATCTGTTAGTGGAAGGATCATTGAGATCAGGATGAAGGATAATCAAAACATCCTGAGAGGAGATACTGTTCTGGTGATTGATTCATCTTTACCGGGACAACAAAGAAAAATTTTGAGCCGGCGTTCTGAATTGCTCAAGCACTTGCTTGAAGATGCGGGAAAAATAGTCAATTATTCCGACCAGAATTATTACCCAACAAGAAAATCGTTGTTTAAAACTGAGCTATACAGGGCTTCCTGGCTACAGTTCCGTCAGGAATTCGAAGAGAAATCATTGAACAGAGATCAAGCTAAACGAATGTTTGATAGGTATAATGCCCTTTACAAAAATGCTGCAATTACACTACAAGAAAATGAAAAATTCAAATTTGAGTATGATAAGGCTATTTCTGACCAATCTCTACTGATCAACCGATATAAATCACAATGGGAACTTGAAGCCGGCGGTTACAGGAGGGAAATGAGCGAATTGCTTTCGCGCGAAGCGGAACTTGAGGATCAGAATAGGTTGTTTACACTACGTGCACCTCTCAATGGTTCGGTACAAAACCTCGTGGGCATTCAGGCGGGTTCATGGGTATTTGCAAACCAAAAGCTAGCTGAGATTTCGCCGGATGCTCAATTGATAGCTTTCTGTTATGTTAAGCCATCAGATATCGGCCTCATTAGAAAAGGTCAGGCGGTAAATTTTCAGATTGATGCCTTCAATTACAACCAATGGGGTTTGATTTCGGGTAAAGTTATAGATATTTCGGATGATATCATTATTTCGGACCGGGGTCTTGCTGTATTCAAGGTACGCTGTATGCTAGATAGTGATCATTTAAAACTAAAAAATAGGTATAAAGGATATTTGAAGAAGGGAATGAGTTTTACTGCCCGTTTTATAGTTGCAGAGCGTACATTGTACGATTTATTTTATGATAAAGTTGACGACTGGTTAAATCCGAATCTTTCAGTTACATCTTCTGCATTATGAATATTAATGTAAAACAGCGCGATATGACTGATTGCGGTGCAGCCTGCCTTGCATCTGTGGCGAGGTTTTATAAGCTTGATGTTCCGGTTGCTAGAATCCGGCAAGATGCTGGAACGGATAAAAAGGGTACAAATGTTGCCGGTATGCTTCAAGCTGCATTCCAACTCGGATTTGAGGCAAAAGGTGTTAAGGGAACTTTCGAAAGTCTTTTCAAAATACCACTTCCGGCCATCGCACATGTCATCCTCAATGGGCATCTTCAGCATTTTGTGGTGATTTATAAGATGAACAAACAGAAGATCACTATCATGGATCCTGCCGTTGGGAAATTGATTATAAAAAAGCTCAGCGATTTCAAAGAGGAGTGGAGCGGAGTACTCATTCTATTAGTGCCCAACGACGATTTTAATCCAGAAAATCAAAAAATAAGTTTGTTTAGACGGTTCCGGATACTACTACAGCCTCATACTACAATTCTCATCCAGTCTTTGTTCGGTGCTGTAATCTATACCTTACTCGGGCTTTCTATGTCTATTTTTGTTCAGAAGATTGTGGATTTTGTTCTAGTCGATGGAAACAGGAATTTACTCAACCTCATGAGTGTAGGGATGCTCATCATACTATTACTTCAGGTATTTATAGGTACCATGAAAAGCATTTTTATTATACGAACCGGACAAATGATTGATGCCAGACTCATTCTTGGGTATTATAAGCACCTTCTTAAATTACCTCAGCAGTTTTTTGATACCATGAGGGTAGGTGAAATAACCTCAAGGATTGGTGATGCTGTAAAGATTCGATTATTCATTAATGATATATCTATCAATTTGACAGTCAACTTTTTTATGCTAGTATTTGCTTTTGCGATGATGTTCGGTTATTATTGGAAGCTTGGGCTGTTTCTTTTGATCCTCATTCCGCTTTATTCTGCCATTTATTTGATCACTAATAAGCTCAACAAGAAAGTTCAGCGTAACATGATGGAGAATGCTGCTGAGTTGGAATCTCAGCTTGTAGAGAGCCTGAATGCGGTCGGAACCATCAAGTGTTTCGGACTTGAGGATCATGCGAATCAGAAAACTGAAAAGCGGTTTATTAAATTATTAGGAACAGTTTATAAATCCGGTCTTAACGCTGTTTTTTCAGGGTCTTCTACCGAGCTAGTATCCCATTCATTTACAATTTTAATGCTTTGGATCGGGGCCGGATTAGTCTTGGATCAGCAAATCAGTCCAGGTGAATTACTCTCTTTTTATACCCTGATCGGGTATTTTACCGGGCCTGTTTCTTCCTTTGTGGGCATGAATAAAACCGTACAGGATGCAATCATTGCTTCCGATCGCTTATTTGAAATTATGGATATGGAGCAAGAGGATGAGGGTCATAAATTTGAGATGGAGCGCTCAAGCCTTGGAAAGATCAGATTTGCAGATGTTTCTTTTCGATATGGTTCAAGGGTCATGGTTTTTGATAAATTGAATTTAGAGATTCCATATCAGAAGATGACAGGAATAGTCGGAGAAAGCGGATCCGGAAAATCTACCCTGATGTCTATTCTTCAAAACATTTATCCCATACAAAGTGGTCATGTTTTTATCGGAGATTATTCCCTAAAATATATTAGTAATAGTTCGCTGCGGCGGATAATTAGCGTTGTACCACAGAAAATAGATCTTTTTGCTGCGGATTTATGCACTAATATTTCTATTGGTGATGATGAGCCTGATATGAAAAAGATCATTGGTATTTGTACTATGCTTGGAATTACCCAGTTTATAGATGAGTTGCCCAATGGATTTCAAACACAATTGGGTGAGAATGGTGCAAATTTATCAGGCGGACAAAAGCAAAGAATTGCCATAGCTCGTGCTCTTTATAGAGATCCCGAAATCCTCATTTTAGATGAGGCGAGTTCTTCTCTTGATCCTGTATCGGAAAAATATGTACAGAATACGATAGAATTTTTACTTTCTGAGCTTAAGACAGTAATTGTGATTTCCCATCGTCTGAGCAGCATACAAAAGGCCGAAAAGATCATAATTCTAAAGGATGGTCGGGTTGTTGAAGAAGGAAGACATACTGAGCTGATTTCTTCTAAGGGAGAATATTATCAGTTATGGTCTCAGCAAATGCCAATGGAATTTCACAAGTTAAATTGATATCAAATGAAGCTATTGGAACAAATTGAGCGAATTAACCGTCTGCATGAGCTGATCAAGCATCGGCGTACTGGCACTCCAAGTCAGTTAGCCCAAAGACTCAATTTATCCACTTCTATGGTTTATAAACTTATTGATGAGCTGAAATTGAGAGAGGCACCAATAACATATTCTCGACAATTGGGCACATATTATTATAGCCGAAGTTTTCAGATGAAGATATCAATTGATTTTAAATCGATTGAAGAGGAGGATTTGCCGGCCTAGCTTAAAGAAGAATCTGGGCTTTCTGACCTCTAGTTAACTTATGTAGAATAATTTTTACTTGAGGTTGTAGACGAAGCTGGTTGAAGACTTATCGGACATGAATTACCGTTTACTCATTTAGCAGCCAAATAATTTTTCATAAATTAAAGTATGATTATTTTGTCTGTAATTTCTTTTTAATCAAGCATAAACCGGAACAGCATAAGAATGTCTTTTTTTTTAATTGCTTGGTTATTATTATTTAAT
Organism: Daejeonella sp.; assembly: GCA_041689125.1. Lineage (GTDB taxonomy): Bacteria > Bacteroidota > Bacteroidia > Sphingobacteriales > Sphingobacteriaceae > Daejeonella. Next base: position 5,220 of record JBDNGV010000337.1, on the reverse strand, counting down.
GAATTTAAAAATTTTTCGCTTACTATAGTTTTTTTGTATTGTAGATGATTTACTTAGACTATCGCGATCGATGCTGTACAGCACAAGGCAGAAACCGAAAAGCCTGGAAAGAGTAGGTAACAATATAAACTCAATTTAAATTTTAAAACTATGGAATTGAAACAATTAAATGTAGACGAACTTGATTCTAAAGAATTAATCGTTTTTGAAGGAGGGAATTGGCTTAGAACAACCATATGGGGAACCATTGTTTACGAAGTATTGTCGAATTGGGAGGCAGTTAAAGCAGGTGCTTCTGATGGCTGGAAAGGAACTTATAATAATAAATATTAAAAATTAAAAAATTATGAAACTACAAGAATTAACAACAGACGAGTTGATGAATATTGAAGGTGGAGGCCTTGGGAACTTAATTTATGATATATTGTATGTTACTACAAGAGCATTTCACAATGCAGTTGAAATGGCTGATGCTTTAAGAAATAATGCAAATCATGGAAATGCTATGGTTTACAAATAAAAAATAAAAAATTAGCAGACTATTTAGGTAGTCTGCTAAAAATTGAGTGATGAATATGTTAACATACAAAAAAATCATAAAGTTATTTTTTATTGTACTTCTAGTTCAACTAATTAATGGCTATATCTTCAATTACCTTAACCTGAATTTCTTTAAACTTGAACATAAGGTTTTCGATGAAAGACCCCATGAGGAATTAATTTTATTCATGGTGGTGATTGGGCCAATAATAGAAACTTTGTTCTTTCAATTATTCCTCTATAGATTATTGAATCGACTAGGGATAAAAAATGAGTTAATTAGTATTATTTTGATGGCTTTTGTATTTTCACAACTGCATTGGTATCATTGGCTTTATGTGGTTGCTACTTTTGTAAACGGATTATTTCTAAATTATTTTTATGTAAACAGTTACAAGATAAATAATGAACGTATTGCGGTTTTACTGACTATCGTTTTGCATTCAACTTATAATTTATACGGTGTCTTATTTGTTTATTAGTGATATAATATAAATTTTATATTAGATTCTTTCTATGGTAACTAGTAGTTATTTTAAGCAGACAATTGTCAAAAATCAAAAAATCATAAAATTATTTTTTATCATATTCTTGTTAAAATTAATTTGTGCACATTCATTTGCTTACCTTAATACTACTTTTTTTAAATTCGAAATTAAAGATTTTGATGAATTATCACAGAACGAATTATTTTTTGCAGTAGTTGTATTTTCTCCAATAATTGAAACTTTGTTGTGTCAATTTTTCCTCTATAGATTATTGATTCAACTAGGGATAAAAAATGAGTTAATTCTTATTATTTTGATGGCTTTTGTATTTTCACAATTTCATTGGTATCATTGGCTTTATGTGGTTGCTACTTTTTTTGGTGGATTACTTCTAAATTATTTTTATTTAAGTATTTACAAAATAAAAAATGAATTTATTGCAGTTTTATGGACTATCGCTTTACATTCATCCTTTAACCTATATGGTTTCTTAGTTAACAACTTGTGAATTAAAAAATTGGTTATTTCAAATTATGGGTTGGTATTGATTGCTTGTAGAAAAGCAAAACACAATTAATTCTTAAAGATTGAGCACTATTCTTCTTTCTTAGGCTCCTTTGTGATGATCACAAAAACATCTTCATTCTCTTTTTTCATGAGATATTTTTCGCGGGCGAATTTTTCAAGCTTAGTCTTATCTGTACTGAGCTCATTCAGATCCTTTACTGCTTTTTCCGATTCTTTGAGATAGAACTCCTTTTCAGCTTGAAGTTTATTCAGTTGAGTGCGGTATTCGTATTGTGACATCAGATCATTACGGTCGAAAAATAACATCCAGGTTAGAAATGCAAGTCCTGTAATGAAATATTTATTACGAATGAGATCTAAAAAGCGGTACATCAATACAAATATAAAACAAAAACATCCCTAGATTTATTATCTAGGGATGTTTTATAATTGCTTATTATCAACTTATTAACAAACCGAGCAGAATGCTTCTAGAATTAGGCCTTAAATTTACTTAACGTATTTAAAGTTCTTTCCGAGAAAGCGGGCACTGCTGCCAAGTTCTTCTTCGATACGAAGTAATTGATTGTATTTTGCTATCCTGTCTGAACGTGATGCAGAACCAGTTTTAATTTGTCCGCAATTTAAGGCTACAGCTAAATCTGCAATAGTATAATCTTCTGTTTCACCTGAACGGTGACTCATAACGGAGGTATAGCCATTATTTTGTGCCAATGAAACTGCATTTATAGTTTCAGTCAAAGTGCCAATCTGGTTAACTTTAACCAAAATAGAATTAGCTGTATTAGTGTCAATGCCCTGCTGCAAACGCTTTACATTAGTAACAAAAAGATCATCGCCCACTAACTGAACTTTTGAACCAATTTTTTCTGTTAATAATTTCCATCCATCCCAATCATCCTCGTCCATCCCATCTTCAATTGAAATGATTGGATATTTTTCTGCTAAGGAAACAAGATATTCTGCCTGTTCAACGCTTGTCCTGATTGCACCTTTTGGACCTTCAAATTTGGAGTAATCATATTTTCCATCTTTGTAAAATTCAGATGCGGCACAGTCAAAGGCTAGAAATATATCTTTTCCTGGGGTATAACCTGCTTTTTCAATTGCTTCAAGAATAGTCTCAACACCGTCTTCAGTACCTTTAAATTTAGGAGCAAAGCCACCTTCGTCACCTACTGCTGTGGATAAGCCTCTGTCGTGAAGGATCTTTTTCAGTGTGTGAAACACCTCTGTTCCCCAACGTAAAGCCTCAGAAAAGGAAGAAGCGCCGGCAGGCATAATCATAAATTCCTGAAAAGCAATCGGGGCATCAGAATGTGAACCACCATTCACAATATTCATCATCGGGATTGGTAAAGTATTGGCATTTACACCACCAATATATCGGTATAGAGGCTGTCGACTTTCTTGTGCAGCAGCTTTGGCGACAGCCAAAGAAACACCAAGTATAGCATTCGCACCTAGATTTCCCTTGTTTTCAGTTCCGTCTATTGCAATCAGTAATTTGTCAATACTATTTTGCTCAAATACATCGATACCCTTTAGTTCAGGGGCAATTTTATCATTCACATTGGCTACTGCCTTTAAAACACCTTTTCCTAAGTAAACCGATTTGTCGCCGTCGCGAAGCTCTACAGCTTCGTGAACTCCGGTGGATGCTCCTGAGGGTACCGCAGCACGACCTAGAATGCCGTTTTCTGTGATTACATCAACTTCTATCGTCGGATTTCCGCGGGAATCCAGTATTTGTCTTGCGTGTACGTCGAGAATTAAACTCATGATATTATAATTTGTTAGAAATGTATAAATTCTGATTACATAGTGTATCAAATACACTATTTATTATTTAAAAATACTCATTTTTAAGAGTATTGAAAGATTTTTAGGAGCCGGTTAAATAACTGAACTTAAATTAGTTATTCATCATAGCTACAAAATCATCAAAGAGATACCTTGAATCATGGGGCCCTGGAGATGATTCCGGGTGAAATTGAACTGAAAATGCTTTTTTTCCTTTAACCCTGATTCCCTCTATTGACTGATCGTTTAAGTTTAAATGGGTAATTTCGACTTTGTCTGAATTTTTGACATCCTCGGCAATTACTCCGAAACCATGATTTTGTGAAGTGACCTCGCAATGATTGATGATGATATTTTTTACTGGATGATTTAATCCTCTATGTCCGTTGAACATTTTCATTGTGCGGATATCATTCGCTAATGCCATTAACTGATGACCAAGACAAATACCAAAGAGGGGTTTGTCTGATTTTAAAACGGCTTTAACGGTCTCAATGGCATAAGGCATCGCTGAAGGGTCGCCTGGGCCATTACTGATGAAATAACCATCTGGATTCCATTTTTCCATTTCAGCAAATGAGGTCTTTGCAGGAAATACCTTTGAGAATATTCCCCTACTGTCAAAATTTCTGAGAATATTCTTCTTCACACCAAGATCTAGAACTGCAACACGCTTCGCTGCATTTTTATCACCATATTCATAAGCTTCTTTTGTTGAAACCTGTGAAGATAGTTCGAGTCCGTCCATCGATGGAACTTCAGCTAATTTTGCCTTTAAGGCTTGGATGTCCAGAATTTCTGATGAAATGATTGCATTCATCGCGCCCTTATCACGAATATGTCTAACCAGTGATCTTGTGTCTACGTCAGAGATTCCAACTATTCGCTCTTCAAGAAAATAATCTTGAATGGAAGAATCGGCCATCTTTCGACTATATGTGATATTAAAGTTTTTGCAAACTAACCCCGAAATTTTGATATTATCCGATTCTGTTTCTTCGTTCTTGATCCCGTAATTTCCGATATGGGCATTGGTGGTCACCATGATTTGACCGAAATAAGATGGATCAGTAAAGATCTCCTGATATCCGGTCATACCCGTATTGAAACAAATTTCGCCAGTTGTTGTACCAATTTTTCCTGCTGCTTTTCCATGGTAAACTGTTCCATCTGCAAGTAAGAGAACAGCAGGCAATTTGATGTAATTATTCATTTATTAAATATTGAAAAGAGATTTTAAAATCGAGTGAAAAGCAAAGATTTCGGAAGATTTTCCGTTGTGTTGAGGGTTGAACACTGAAGTTTTTTACTTCATCTATCACGAGGGACAATATTAGTGAATAATTACTAAAATTTCAAGATATTTTGGATGAAATTTAATATTGTTTTTCAATCCCCGATAAAGAATTTTAAGACTGTGTATTGTTTCATTTAATCCTAACTTTGAGCCAATATAAATTCCTACCATATGTCTGTACATAAAGAGGTAAAGCGGATCACTACAAATACGATCCAAGAAATGAAGCAAAATGGTGAGAAGATTGCCATGCTCACTTCTTACGATTATTCAATGGCTACCATTGTTGACGAGGGTGGGATTGATGTCATTCTGGTGGGTGATTCAGCTTCAAATGTAATGGCCGGGCATGAAACTACCTTGCCAATTACACTAGATCAGATGATCTATCATGCCCAATCTGTTGTTAGGGCTGTAAAACGGGCCCTTGTTGTGGTAGACCTTCCCTTCGGATCTTATCAGGGGAATTCAAAAGAGGCATTGAACTCTGCGATCAGGATTATGAAAGAATCAGGGGCACATGCTGTCAAACTAGAAGGCGGACTCGAGATACGTGAATCTATT
>JBDNGV010000336.1:0-1262 GCA_041689125.1 Daejeonella sp. | reverse complement strand
GTATGGACGCCTGACAGTGAATATTTAATAGCCAGAAAACATTTTACAAGTGGTCGTTCATTGGGTGCTGGTGAAATGTGGATGTACCATATTGCCGGAGGCGGTGAAGGGGTTCAATTAACTAAAAGAAAAAATGACCAGCAAGACGCCGGCGAACCTGAAATTTCACCTGACGGGAAATACGTTTATTTCTCTGAAGATGTCAGTCCTGGGCCTTTGTTTCAATACAATAAAGACCCTAACGGTGAAATTTATAATATTAGAAGACTAAACCTCGAAAATGGTAGTATAGAAACTGTTGCTGGAGGAAGTGGTGGTGCTATGCGCCCTCAAATTTCACCAGATGGTAAGTTTCTTGCATTTGTCCGCAGGGTACGATTAAATTCTGAATTATTTATACAAGACCTTCAAACAGGTGAAGAATGGTCGGTTTATGATGACCTTACCCATGATCAGCAGGAGGCTTGGGCAATTTTCGGACTTTATCCAAATTTTGCCTGGACACCTGATAGCAGAGAAATTATTTTTTACGCTCAGGGGAAGATCAGAAAGCTTGAAGTATTGACGCAATATCTGTCTGAGATTCCATTTGAAGTAAATGTCAATCAAACAATCACTGACGCACTTCATTTCGAACAAAAGGTATTCAATGAGGAATTTTTTGTCAAGATGATCCGACAATTAAGTACATCTCCTGATGGGGAAAAAGTTGCTTTCAATGCAGCCGGTTATATTTATTTAAAAGATCTTCCGAACGGAAAACCAATACGGATCTCGGCAAGCAATGAATTTGAATTTGAACCGGAATTTAGTCCAGATGGTAAATCACTTATTTATGTAAGCTGGTCGGATGATAACCGAGGATCTATTATGAAATATAGCATTCCTGACTCTTCTTTTGTTAAGCTTAGCACTGAAAAAGGTTATTATTATGGACCAAAATTCTCAAACAAAGGTGATAAAATTGTTTACAGAAAAGGAGTAGGAAACGATGTTTTAGGATTTGCGTTTGGGAAGAATCCGGGCATATACATTATGCCGGCAAGTGGAGGAACACCTAGTTTAATTTTAAATAATGGAATCCGTCCAAGTTTTAACACAAATGACAGCAGGATATTTTTCCAGAGCAGTGAGAGCGGTAAAAAGGCAATGAAAAGTATCGATTTGAATGGAGGAAATATACAAACTCATTACATATCAACTTATGCAAATGCATTTAGCCCTAGCCCTGATGGTAAATGGATTGCCTTTACAGAGCTGTT
>JBDNGV010000335.1:0-3544 GCA_041689125.1 Daejeonella sp. | reverse complement strand
AGCTTATTTCGATTATACTCCGGTGATAAAGTATTTATTGACTTCACAGGCAAGAAGCTCCGTATTATCGATTCATCCATCGGTGAAGTTCAGTACCTGGAAATCTTTGTTACCGTGATGGGTTTTAGCGGCCTGATCTATGTCGAGGCGGTGCCTAATCAACAAAAGGAAGAATTTCTTCAGGCTATAGAGAATGCTCTCTGGTATTTCTGGGGTATACCCAAAACCTTATAAACTTTTATATTTGTACTGTCACTAGATGACATCCAATCATAAATGGTTGATGAATTTAAGGCTTCCCTATTCAGGATAAAGGGAAAAGCCAATTTTAATAAAGAATTCAACCTTTACTTGCAATTAAATAAAATTAAAATGACCAATTAAAACAATAGGACACCTCTATCCAAACTCGGGGTCACAAATCTAAAACTTGTACTCATTTACTCCCGGCAAAGGGTATTTATTCTGACACATCCTTACAAAACGACACTGTGTAGTAAATCTTATTAAAAATAACCACTTAATCATATCTTCCTTATCATTATGTAAAACCACAACTGTCGGCTTGATCTCAAGCCCATTGAGTGCTTTGAAATAAGAATTTTAGCGTCAATAAATATTGAAGCTATGATAGGCCCGATTTTACACGGATATACACTTCAGCCTTATGTTCCATCCCATCATCTATAAGTGTTATTGCATCTCCCGTACCTTGCTTATCTTCTATTTTCCACCAGGAGCTGTCATTATTATCTATCTGAAAAACCCTGATTTTGTAAATTGCGCTTCCATAACGGTATGTTATGAATACAAAAGGCCAATCCAAAGGAAAACAAGGTTTGAATTTCAACAGATCCACTTGTAACTCCATACCTAACAAGGAACCCAAAATAAACTGGTACATCCAGCCCGCGGAGCCCGTATACCAAGTCCATCCCCCCCGACCCTTATGCGATTCATTAGCATAAACATCTGCTGCCATCACATAAGGCTCTACTTTATATACCTGTATATCAGTAGCATTGGAAGAATGACTTAAGGGATGGATCATGCTAAACAATTCATAGGTCTTTTCCCGTTCACCTAAGGCTGCAAAGGCCATCAACGCCCAGATAGCAGCATGGGAATATTGCCCGCCATTTTCCCGTACACCTGGCACATATCCTTTGATATAACCCGGATTGAGACCGCCTGTATCAAACGGCGGATCAAGCAGTTGAATAAGCTTCATGTCTCTTTTTACCAGGTATTTATCAAGAGAAGCCATAGCCATAATTTTTCTCTCACTAGTAGCTGCTCCAGATAATACCGACCAACTTTGGGCAATAGCATCAATACGACACTCCTTATTTTCCTTTGAACCTAATGGAGTTCCGTCATCAAAATAGGCGCGCTTATACCACTCACCATCCCAACTAGAGGCTTCTATGTTTGATTGTAGTGTAGCTGCTTCTTGTTTGCATATCTCCGCAAACATAGAATCACCAGAATTCTTGGCAACATCAGCAAATCGTACCAGTATATTATATAGGAAAAAACCTAGCCATACACTTTCTCCTTGGCCTTTATTACCTACTAGATCCATGCCATCGTTCCAATCACCCGAACCTATTAGAGGTAAACCATGTTCACCATAATTAAGGCTATGCTTTATTGCACGAACACAATGTTCATATAAGGTGCCAGTTACATTGCCGATTATCGGAAGGTCATAAAATGAATCCTCCCCCTTGTTCAAAGTACGACACTCCAGAAAACCAGCCGGTACAGTTAGGATGTCAACATCTCCTGTAGTGGCAATATATCTGGATACAGCGAAAGGTAACCAGAGCAAGTCATCAGAACAGCGTGTCCGAACGCCTCTTCCTTCAGGCGGATGCCACCAGTGCTGTACGTCCCCTTCTACAAACTGCTTGGATGCGCATAAGAGTATTTGTTCCCTTGCCAGCCCGGGCCGGGTATGTAATAAGGCCAGCACATCCTGCAGCTGATCTCTGAAACCGAATGCGCCGCCAGATTGATAAAAACCGCTCCTTGCAAATATCCTGCAGGCCATGGTCTGATAAGTAAGCCAACCATTAGCCAATATATTCAGTGATTTATCGGGAGTAGTTACCTGAACTGCGTCAATAACCTCTTTCCAATATTCCTTTACATCTTGCAAGGACAGCGTTACGACATCTTTATCTGTGAATTTCTGGATCAAAGCATTAGCTGCCTGGGTGTTTTCTTCATTCCCAATCTGGAATATAATTTCTTTTTCCTCTCCGTCAAATAAATTGAATTTTACCTGTAATGCGGCACAAGTATCCATACCAGCACCATTCCTGCCTGAAAGTTTTTTCCGGTTAAGAGCCTGTGGATTCTTCAGGTTTCTATTTCTACCAATAAATTCTGAACGGTCGGCAGTGAAACTAAATTCAGTGCCACCAGTTACTTTAAAAAAAGCAACACGGTCTGCAAAAGCGGAATTGTACTTGTTCCTAAACAGCAATGCCCCGGTACTAGTGTCCTGTTCTGAAAGTATGTGCATGTTCGTCTTAGAACGTACATCTCCCAGAATAATTTCCAGAAAACCTGTGGCCGAAAAGTTGCGCTCCCGTCCCGATTGGTTTTTTATTTTAAGCACAATAAATTTAACAGGCGAGTCCTTATCTACAAATACACACATTTCCGATGAAATTCCCTGTTCTATATGATTAAAAATGGTATAACCAAAACCATGTGTAGTAGTATAAGGTGTTTCACCTCCTGCAGGGAAAGGAGAAGGAGACCAGAAATGTCCTGAATTTTCATCACGTAAATAAAAGGCCTCGCCCCCAATATCACTTACAGGATCGTTGCTCCAGGGTGTAATGCGGTACTCATGAGCATTGATGCCCCATGTATAGGCAGAACCGCTTTCAGAAATTACGGTTCCAAAGTTTGGATTAGCAATAACATTAGCCCAAGGCGCCGGGGTAGTATTTTTTTTGTCCGTTACTATTTTATATTCCTTCCCGTCAGGAGTAAATCCGCCGGTTCCATTAAAAAACAAAAGATCATCAGGTAAAGGCATTATATGCTGAATGTCCTGCGCTGAAATTGGTTTCGTTTCTAATAATGGTGGCAATAATTTTTCCGTATGTTGCCTATGAACCTGTTCTGATAAAGTCCCTTTATTATCATCAATGATTACCCGTGCAACGCTTTCAAAAAGTATGCGGTCTTCAGAAGATATCTGATCTGCAGATTTTACAAAAATATTGCCAGGTTTGTTATAGACCATATAGCCGCCTGCTTCTCCAGTTATAAGGCTCAGGATTTGATCTTGTAAAACTTGCCTGTAAGATCCATGATCTTCGTTCCAAATGACTAAATCAACGGCCAGTCCTTTCAAACGCCAGTAAGCATGTGCCTGCACCATTTGCCTAACCAATTCCAGACTTTCCGGGTTGTAAATATGCAGCAATACAATTGGCAGATCTCCAGAAACAGAATGGCTCCACAAGCCCGATTGTCCCCTGAAATTACTATTAATTACTGCCGCTTCGGCACGTAGATT
>JBDNGV010000334.1:0-7254 GCA_041689125.1 Daejeonella sp. | reverse complement strand
TTTGAAACGGAAGGCTATTTCTTGCCGAAACTAACCGAAGGAAAGGGCTGAACCGACCTATACTACACAGGTATTGCTTTCAATAATCAAATTAATTGGCTCCAGAGCCTTGTCTGATTAATTTTAACCGTACTAGTTTAACCTTCCTTAAATCGAGGGTAATATTTAAATCACCATTGGTATTGCTTTAAATATTAACAAGTTAAGAATTAGGTGTTGAGATTTCTACCTGCAGGTAGTAAGGGACTAAAGCTCATTTCGAATTTTATCTCAGATAAGGTTCAACATCTGCTTTTGTGAGCAGTTTGAATGGGATCAGCAGTTCTTTTTCAACTTTTTTACCCTGAGCAATCTTTACCGCGGTTTCAATTGCTCCGGCACCTTGTTTTTTGGCATCTTGAAAAACTGTAGCATCTAAATCTCCTTTTTTGACGGCCTGTAGTGCATCGGCAATCGCATCGATGCTAACTACAATTACTTTGTCTTTCAATCCTGCATCTTGTAATGCTTTAACTGCTCCTAAACCCATTTCATCATTATGGGCAAATACAGCATTGATTTTTGTACCGTAAGATTGAATCCAGTTTTGCATTAAGTCCATGCTTTTGGATCTATCCCAATCGGCAGTTTGCTGCGCAATCATTTTGAGTCCGGGAAATTCTTCCAGAATTTCTTTAGCACCCTGTTCTCTTTGAATTTGAGCCGCTTGTCCATTTAAACCCTGAATCATTACAATATTACCTTTTCCGCCTAATTTTTCTGCGATGAATTTCATCGCAATTCTGCCTGATTCCGTATCATTTGATCCAACAAATGCTGTTGGCTGTACTTTGGTGGCTGAGTTTACACTCACAATCGGAATATTGGCTGCCAATGCCTTAGTCACAGCAGGCGAACTGGCTTCATACTCGCAAGGATTCAAAATAATGACATCCACTTTTTGAGCGATAAAACTCTCGATTTGTTCAATTTGCTTTAAAGGTGAACGTTCTGCGTCAACTATAATTAATTCTGCGCCTAATTCCTGTGCTTTTTTTTGCATCTCATCACTGACATTGACAATAAACTCATTTTGCATACTCAACATCGAAACGCCTATTACAATTCTATTTGCATCATTCTTTTTACTTTCTTCAGATTGATTGCATCCTGTAATGAGCAAGAGCAGAAAAATAACTATCCAATACGGGTACTTCATTTTTTATATTTTAAGAGTTCGACTTTTGGTTCAGACTATCCAGAACCACAGCACCAATGATGATTACGCCCATCACTACCTGTTGGTAATAAGATGTTACATTTAATAAATCTAAGCTATTATTTATTACTCCAATAAGTAATACACCAATCAGAGTTCCTGCAATACTGCCTTTTCCTCCTGTGGTACTGGTTCCGCCTATAACTACCGCTGCAATGGCATCTAACTCAAAACCCGCTCCTGCATTCGGTTGGCCTGTTGTAATTCTTGAAGTCAATAAAATTCCTGCTAAACCGGCTAATAAACCCGAGATGGAATAGACAGCCATTTTAACTTGATTTACATTAATTCCGGATGCTCTGGCTGCCTGCTCATTACCTCCAACTGCATAAATATACCTACCCAAGATAGTTTTATTAAGTATAACTGAACATAGTATGAACATGAAGATCAGAATAATGATTAAGAAGGGTATGCCCAAAATCTTACCACTACCAATAAAAACAAAAGAATCTGAAAGATTGGACACTGGTCGTCCATTGCTTAATATTAGGGCTAATCCGCGGCCAATTGTCATGGTACCCAGTGTGACGATAAAAGGAGCAATTTTACTTTTAGTGATGATAAATCCGTTGAAGGCCCCCATCAGTAGACCCGCCAGCAAAGCAGTAACAATTGGGAGCATAACGGGATAGCTATTGGGATGTGCCAGCATAGCAGCACTCACGCCGGCGACTGCAACAATGGAGCCCAACGATAGGTCGATGCCGCCGGTAATGATTACAAAAGTTACACCAAAGGCCAGTAGCGTATTAATCGAAACCTGTGTGATAATTATCGTCCAGTTTGAAACAGTGAGAAACTGAGGAGAAATAAATGAAATAATGAGGCAAATAGCAATGAATACTATGAATATGCTGTATTGCTTTAGGTTTTTAATGTAATGCATACTCCATGATTTTTTCCTGACTTGCTTCCTTTTGTGTCAATATAGTTTTTTGTTTCCCTTTTGATAAAACCAGAATCCGGTTACTCATTCCTAAAATTTCAGGTAATTCTGATGAGATCATAATTACTGCTAATCCATTTTCTGTCAAAGTTTTAATCAGTTTATAAATTTCATGTTTTGCTCCGATATCAATTCCCCTTGTAGGTTCATCCAGAATAATAAGTGAAGGCTGGGCTAATAAGACCTTCGCGATGACCACCTTCTGCTGATTTCCGCCACTGAGGTTTATCACTTTCTGGTTGAAGTTTGAAGCTTTGATTTTTAGTTCTAGTGCTATTTTGCCGGTGTGTGTTTGTTCTTTATTTTCATCAATAAACCAAGCTTTTGAAAATTTCAATATACTCGAAAGACTTATGTTTTGCTTAACAGATAATTCAGGAATAAAGCCTAGAGCTTTTCTGTCTTCACTTACATATCCAATTCCTGCTCTAATCGCATCTTTCGGCGACTTTATTTTAATTTTTTCGCCTTTCAAAATAATTGCTCCACTGTCGATACTGTCTAAGCCGTAAATGGCCCTAGCAATTTCGGTTCTGCCCGCACCCATTAATCCGGCAATCCCGAGCACTTCACCGGCATGAACTTCGAAGTTAATGTCAGAAAATTTCCCCTTTTTATTAAGGTTTTGAACTTGCAGGACAACTTCAGCCTGAGCTACTGAATTCGCAGAAAAAATCTCTTCAATTTCACGGCCCACCATCAAAGAAATCAAACTGTTTCTATCCAGATCTACCGTGTTTTTTGTCGCAATAAATTTACCATCTCTTAGTACAGTGATTCGGTCTGCAATTTGGTAGATCTCTTCTATTTTATGGGAAATGTAAATGATTGCTACATGTTTGCTTTTCAGATCTTTAATAATTTTAAAAAGCATTTCAACCTCTTTCTCTGAGAGTGCAGAGCTTGGTTCATCCATAATAATCACCTTGGCATTATTGGAAACAGCCTTAGCTATCTCTATTAGTTGCAATTCGGCAATACTGAGGTATTTTGCTTTTGTTCGCACATCAATCTCGAGCTCCATCGATCCTAATAGCTCTTTCGCTTTCTTATTTATTGCCTGTTCGTCAACCCAATAAGCCCTGTTGATTTCCCTTCCTAAAAAAATGTTTTGAGCAACAGACAATTCCGGAATCATTAATATTTCTTGATGAATCATTGAAATGCCACTTCGCAAAATGGTATGAACATCCATATTTTCTATTTGCTTAGCATTGAAAGAAATTGAACCTGAATCTGATTTTAAGAGCCCAATCAGAATTTTCATAAAGGTTGACTTACCTGCACCATTTTCACCCATCAGGGCATGAACTTCACCTTTCAAGAGGTCAAAATGAATATTATCTAATACCTTAAGTCCCCAAAATGATTTGGAAAGACCATTTACCCTAAGAATATGTTCGCCAGCCGAATTCATTTTATTTAAATTCAATTGTTTTGGGTCTTATGAAAGTTATCTTATGCAATTAACAAAAAAAAATCCCCGCTAAATATATTTTAACGGGGATTTTTTTCTGAGATTAAATTCTATTTATCTGAAGTCATGAATTTTGATTCAATCACCTTCATACGATCCTGTAATTTTTTGTTCAGTGTAGTCTGACCGTTTTTTTCTGAAAGTTTAACCAGTTCACTCATTACATAAACGCCGAGTTGTATTTCGCGGGAATTAAGATTTTCTTTCGTTTTTGCAATTGCAGCTAAATAATTTAACTGATCTTCAATGTAATCAGCAGTATTAATGGCTAGCTCATTAGCTTTTGAAGGTTCTTTGAGTTTATAAAGCAAATCGGCCATATAAAACTTGCGAATGGTAAAGTTCAATGAGTGGTTTTTATCTGGAACCACTTCCATGCATTTCAATAATAATTTTCTTGCTTCCTCTGTCCGTCCTTCTTTGTAAAGGTTCTCAGCTAGAATATTGAAATGATTGATCATGGTATAACTCATCCTCAATGATTCAGGGTCTAAATAGCCGGCATTTTTCATGTTTCCCCATTTAAACTTCGTCATCAGGTTTTTATACATCTCGTCTGAATTGGTTAGCTCGGGTTTTTCAGCAGTTGAATCAACCGGAGCTTTTTTAAGCGGCAGCAAACGATATGCAAAGCCTTCATTATACAGAAAGTCGCCTAAACCCATATAGTTATCGTCAGGAACTGTAATCGCAAAATAAACAGGTCTTTTCCAATTGTTATGAGCCAGAACATCAATCATGGCAAGCTCAGTTTTTGTGACATAATTCTTATTATATTTCCACTCCATAGCGCGTATAATCAGATCTCTTTTACTTTCAGGCAAGGTTTTGCTTGCAATAATCAGGTCAGGATTAATACTGATTTTAAAGTTCTTTGTAGGAAGGAAATTCTCTTTAGAGCCATCCTGATAGCTTGCTTTATCAGCATCATTATCCGAGGTCATAATATCAAATATGTCCTTTAACTCTATGGAACCTGCTGCATTATAATCCTGATAACCCATTACATCACGAACTCCTTGGACAAATTTTTCGTCAGGCATAGTAATAGGCAATGCTTCAGCTTGATTCACTTTCTTTTTCATCTGCCTGATATACCAGTCAGTTCCCAGTAGACTCAAATTGACAACTCTAACATCTGGCCTGATGTTTTCTACTTCCTGCACATACCAGAGTGGGTAGGTATCATTATCACCATAAGTAAACAATATGGCATTTGGTGCACAGGATTCAAGGTAATTTGCTGCCATATCTCGGGCTGTGAATTTTGAGGATCGGTCATGGTCATTCCAGCCATCCTTTGCCATCAGAATAGGTGCAGCAAGTAATCCGATTAAAGTAGCAAGTAAGGCTGCTGTCGGGGCTTTAAATCTTGGTTTAAAAAAATCTGCAATTCCGGCTACCCCAAGGCCAATCCAGATTGCGAAAGCATAATACGATCCAGTATAGGCATAATCCCGTTCTCGGGGCTGTAGCGGATTCTGATTTAAGTACAGAACAATGGCAATGCCGGTGAAAAAGAATAGCAAACCTACAATTCCGGCATCTTTCTGGTTTCGTTTAAAATGCCATAATGCTCCAATAATACCCATGATGAATGGCAGGAAATAGAATCGGTTATAAGCGTTGTTTTCAAGCTGACTTTTAGGAAGCTCATATTGGCCTCCCATTAGCATATTGTCAATAAATTTTATTCCGGATAACCAGTTTCCATGCGTATAATCCCCATGTCCCTGCTCGTCATTTTGTCGGCCTATAAAGTTCCAAGCGAAATAACGGGTATACATGAAACTTGTTTGATAACTAATTAGGAATCCAAGGTTATTGATAAAGGTAGGGGATTGATCTTCCTTCATACCCATCCAGTCGCGGTAGAATCCAACATGCTGAGGATCATCACTATACATTCTAGGCAGGATAGTATTACGGTCGTAAATGCGTTCATACTTCTGGCCGGCATTTTCGTATTTCTCTTTACCTTTGCGATAGATCACATCTCCATTTTTACTGTCAATTGGTTTAGAGTCAAAATATTGTCCATAAAGCAAAGGTCTGTCGCCATATTGCTCCCTGTTCACATAGCTAAGTAATGAAAAGGCATTTGAAGGATCGCTATTGTTTAGTGTAGGATCCGCTTTGGCTCTGATTACGATCATAGCAAAAGAACCGTAACCAAAAATAATGAATACAACCGAAATAAGAGCCAGATTTAACACTCTTCTTTTATCGCGGATTTTAAGGATATACTCCATTCCAGCAAGAAGGATTGCAGCTACAACAAGGCCGGAAATTCCACCTCCTAGTGTCATCAGTACAACAAAAGCTCCAACTGCAAGCATTAGGCTAAGTTTATTGCCATTGATGCTGTAAAGTATTCCAGATGTTAGGCTTAACACTATCAGAAGGCCAAAAAATGCGACACCCGAACCAAATCCAAGGCCTAGCGTATTGACAAAAAACAGATCTGAATAGGCAGCAAATTTGATGATATATTGAACAATTCCGTACTGGATAAAAGCAAGAATAAACATTCCCACAAGTAGGGCAATTAAGGTCCCTGAAGAAGTTGGAGTTTTTGACCTTCTGAAATAATATACCAAGGCAATGGCTGGTATGGCCAAGAGGTTCAACAAGTGCACACCGATGGAAAGTCCCATAACATAGGCTATAAAAATCAGCCATCTATCTGAATTTGGCTCATCGGCATGCTGATCCCATTTTAAGATTGCCCAAAAAACAACAGCAGTACATAATGAAGACAAGGCATATACTTCGGCTTCAACGGCCGAAAACCAGAACGAGTCAGAAAAAGTATAAGCAAGAGCACCAACTAAACCGGAGCCCATTATGCTGATCAATCCCCAATTCGATAAATCCTTTCCTTCTTCCTGTATAACTTTTTTTGCTAAAGCGGTAATGGTCCAGAACAAGAAAAGAATAGTGGCAGCACTGGCTAAAGCAGAACACATATTTATCCAGAAAGCCACTCTACTTGTATCGCTTCCTGCAATGAGTGAAAATACCTTTCCAAGCATCAGGAATAATGGCGCACCTGGCTGATGTACAACCTGAAGCTTATAGGCAGAAGCAATAAATTCTCCGGAATCCCAGAAACTAGTTGTAGGTTCAAGGGTTAGGGTATAGACAGCGAGCGCAATTAAAAAACTTACCCAGCCTAATAAATTATTGATTTTATTATAGTTCATAGATTCAGTATCGAGAATAATGCTGCCGAAAATAATGAATTTATTGCTAATTGATGCCTATCATATTCCCTTTAACATTAATTAACAGCTGGAAGGGGGTAAATGAGATGTGAGAAATGAGAGGTGAGATGTGAGAAATGAGATGTGAGAAATGAGATATGAGATTTGGGTTGAAATAGGGAAACGAGCGAACGGTTAACAGAATCAGGAATCAAACCGGGAATCAAGACTGAATCTCGGTTCATTTGAGAATAATTATTAAGATTGACTTCAAAAGCTAGGTAATGCAAATATTATAATAAGATTCAGGTAAATATGACCCAAAATGGGTCGCATGTTTATAGAATATTTTCTTTGAAGCGAT
>JBDNGV010000333.1:0-3811 GCA_041689125.1 Daejeonella sp. | reverse complement strand
TTTCGAATTTGTATATTATGTTTTAAGTGCTGAGTATAATATTTATATGGATAAACAGCAGGAAATATATTTTGATATTCTAAGTCGGTTTGAGGAAGAAAAAATAGAATTTGCTTATCCGACACAAACTATTTTTACCATCCCTGAGGCTGTAAATTCAGAATATCAGAATTAATAAATTTCTGAAGTGATAAAACTCAGGATTCATAAACTCAAACAGAATTTATATGGCAAAAACTATTAAAAATATTCTTGTCCCAGTAATTTTCTTAAGTCCATCTGAACAGACCTTGGAAATTGGTATTGCCATGTGTAAAAGACACGGAGCCTCATTGCACCTTCTTAAAATTAATCGCAATAATGGTTTTGTTTATCCAAGTGGTAAAAGAGCCATGCTGATTAGAATACGATTAGAGTCAATAATGGAAGAAATGAGATCCATGGAATTATACGCAAAAAAAATATCACGTAAATATGGTATTGCTTGTTATTACCATATCAAAGAAGGTACTTTCTCAGATGTGGTTTGTGATACAGCAAAAAATTTTTATTGTGATCTGATTATTCTTGAAAAGCCTGTTGTTTTTCCTTTTTTCAATTACTTTAACAATACAGGTGCTAGCCAGGTAATCAAAGGCACCCTTTGTCCGGTGATGACAATACCCAAAGATTCCAGAATTAAAGATTTTAAATCCATTCTCATTCCTGTTTGGCCAACAGAAAACATATTAGAAGATGTTGAGGTATCATTGCCAATTATTAAAAAGAACCATTCAACAGTACTCTTGTTAGGATCTATTAACACCCTAAATCATCAGTGGGAACTGAATATGGTTAAAAACCTGATGGTTTCCTTGGGGTCCATAATTAACATGACAAATAATAAAGTATTGAAAGAAATTGATCAAAATCCGGCAACTGCAACAAAAACATTAAAGAAAGCTGCTGAAAATCAATCAGATCTGATCGTTATTTCGGTTAGCAGAAAGCAAAATCTAAAATCATTTTTTGGACAAAGCTATTCAGAAAGCATTATTAAAAACTCTACGGTTCCTGTATTGAGTATTTAAAAAGAGGGATGATTGTCTTAACTGTAAAGATTGAAAATATTATGGTGTTCAGAAATATTGTTTGGAATGGAGTATTTTACAATTTAATGATACACTTTAGTAAAAGTTTATATTTTTATAAAGTGATTATTAATCAATCTAAAAAAATTAAAAAGTACTTAATCTTATACAAAAGACATTCATGAAGCTTCAATCCTTGTTTAGAATATTTCAGCTCCTATCAGTCATCTCATTAATCTCATTTATTTTATTATATCAATTTGGTTACACTCAGTTTGGCCATATAATGGTAGCTGCTTTTTTTGCATTCCTGTTGGCGGGTTTGAATGGGATTGAGTTTCTAAAAGGCTTTTCTTTTACAATATGGGTAATTGCTGCAGCGACTTTGAGTATGATTTTCCCTACTTATGTGACTGATGTTGGTGGATTCAAAACTGAAGTACTGATAGTCCCACTGATACAGCTCATCATGTTTGGAATGGGAACAACAATGGGTATAAAAGACTTTGTTGGAGTACTGAAAATGCCTAAAGGAGTATTAATTGGTTTATTTCTTCAGTTTACAATTATGCCTTTAATAGCTTTTAGTTTGACAATATTGTTTTCTTTCCCGCCTGAAATTGCCGCAGGAGTAATCCTTATTGGATGTGTTCCTTGTGGAGTTTCATCAAATATTCTAAACTTTCTTTCGAAAGGAAATCTGGCATTATCTATTACACTTACTTCATTTGCAACTCTAATGGCTCCATTCATTACTCCAATTCTGATGGAGAAGCTTGCCGGACAATTAATTCCAATTGATGCAGTAGCAATGATGATCAGTATAGGCAAAATGATCTTTTTACCGCTAATTGCCGGGATTATATTCAATAAGTTTTTCGGTTCAAGAAGTGCATGGCTAAATGCTGGAATGCCTTTAGTAGCTATGGCTGCAAATGTGTTCATTATTGCGGTGATAGTGGCAGCAGGAAGAGACAGTTTATTAACAATTGGCTTTACACTATTCCTGGCAGCTGTTATTCATAATGGAATGGGTTTTTTATTGGGATATTGGGGTAGCCGTTTATTTAAAATGAATAAACGTGATAGCCGCACAGTGGCCATTGAAGTCGGATTGCAAAACGGTGGAATGGCCGCAGGAATAGCCTATGAACTTGGTAGAGCGGCTACGATGGGGGTCTACCCTGCTATATTTGGAACTTGGATGGATATATCAGGAAGTTTCCTTGCCAACTGGTGGAGAAAAAAGCCTGTTGATGATATTATACCTGTAACTATCAGTTAATAAAAAAGCCACTTGCATGAATTAAGAAATACTTTTTTTAGTTAAATTCAGAATTATTCAGCGTATCAATTTAGTCTTATCAATGGTGTATTTTAGCGAAAGTCGAAATAAGAGCCCCCCCATTAACCTTGCCTCCCTCTATTGCCGGGAAGGCCAATTTCTTTTGAAGGCCAAAAGAAAGAAAAGCCTTTTTCAATCCCTAGGTGCCTTTGCCACAAGTCCACCACACATCAAAAAAATTGATCGCTGCTTTTGGGGGATATCAGGTTATGAAAGCTTTCCGAGTATGATCCCAAAATCTAATACTCGGGAGTGGTATTTGAAAGACCCTCCATCTTTTTTTTGATTTTACAGGCACTTGGTCTTGAGCGTCCTTCGGAACCGTTTATCTGATATGAATGGTATTGGGACAGCGTGTCAGACAACAGCTGTCTATAAATTACTGTCACTGCTTGCTGGGAGAACCGGCCTCTTGGGAATTACAATGCCGAAGGCATGGCTTTGCCAGAAATACCAGGGAGCCGCGGCTGTTACTCACCTGTTACCTATTTTTTTTAGATGTTTGTAGTACTCCTGCGTTCGACATTGCTTAATTTCCAGACCTTCCGAATGGCTTCAGCCAGGCGGGTTGAACGGAAAAGGATTGCCCTCTTCCGCGGCAAGAGTGGACGAATTTTAATGTTACTCATAAATATGGTGTTACCCAGGAAACTACTAATTGGGAATAGGGGAAAAATATTTAGTAAACAATTTCTGAGTTTAAATACTAATTATTGAAAGCAATACCTGTGTAGTGTAGGTCATTTCAGCCCTTTCCTTCGGTTAGTTCCGGCAAGAAATAACGTTCCGTTTCAAATTACCAGCAGCCGTAAGCTACCTCCTGCGGCAAGGTTTATTTTACCCAAAGCGGTATTTCATAGGGAAGAGCAGCCCGACAAAAGGACGAAAGCCATTTGAAATAAACCCGGGTGGCAGCTGTTGCTTTTTGCAATTGAATTTTATGATATCTTTTAAATATGCTGCAAAAACTACGGCAGAACACGGGAAGGCGTGACCGAAGAAGCACAGACCTTGCTTTCTAAAACCAGAAAATTATTCCATTCAAACTTACCCCCAGCAAGATCTTTCCCTGACTAAGGTTAAACAGTAAAAAATCCGTGACTCTTGTTTAAAATAGTCAGGGATTTTTTATGCCTTCAATTAAAGATTCTGATTTTAGGAATAGCAGATAAGAGTCTAACCAACAAATACCAGCATTCGCAGGAATTACTTCTTAGATTTTTCTATCCCAAATAATCCTTCACGGATATTATAGTACTTAAACCATTCGGGATTGATGGCAGTTGCACCGGGGCTATCCACAGAGATCAATATAGAAGCAAATGGCTCATAGGCAGCGCGAGGTGCTATTGCGCCCTTTACAACCAGGATTTTTTGTCTTTCAACATATACTCCA
>JBDNGV010000332.1:0-3555 GCA_041689125.1 Daejeonella sp. | reverse complement strand
TTTTGGTCTAAAGGATTTTACGTTAACACGGTTGGGAAACATGGAGATGAGAATACCATTCAGAATTATGTAAAGTCTCAAGGAAAAGAAAAGGAATATAAAAAGATACATACTCAGCAGTTAATAATGTTTTAATACCTCTGGGGCTTTGCCACAAGGTTCTTTATTACAGAAATGAAAAAAGTAACCCTTACAGAATGATTAACTAAATCATAAATAAAGAATTGAGAATTAGATCACAAATTAATGTAGATATAAAACAGATTTTAGAAAAACTAAATCTGCCTCATTAAAAGGGACAAATCATGAAATATCTAATTGCTTCAAGTTTATAATTTGTCCATAAGATATGTTTCAATAACAAACAAATTGATTTTTTTATAGAAAGTAACATGTCGCTTGTTGCTACTTAGTGAAATTTAAATTTACTTATTAAGCTCAGGGTTTTGTTTTTTAAATGCAGAGTAAGCCTTATGGTAACTTAGCTCCATATTTCCCTGAGGGTTAAAGCTTTTTAATAGGTTAAGCGTTTTGATTAATGTGAGTTTGTATCCGGGTAAATCCGGAGCCTTGATAGAAAGCATATCAGCTATTTCACTTCCAAGTAAGTAACGCATTAAACCTAATATATCATTGTCGGTTGCCTTACTTTTATTGATTGCCAGAATGTGATTGCATAGGGATTCCGTAAGTTCTTTTCCATGATTTGAACTGCAGAACTGCCGTTGCTTGATAGCCACATCCAACTGTTGTGCCATTTTAACATTTTGTGGTATCAGGTCTTGGTCAAGTCCGGTGAAATAACCAATTACTGCCCATACATGCATAAACGCTATCTGATCTTCATTACTTACATGAAAACTAAGTCGACGGAGACCTCGGATTACGATCAATGAAAAGGATAAATTTGTACCGGCCATATCTTCTTGATTAATTGGAAGGCCCCAGGAATTGTCCCATTTTCCACTTTGAATCGTGTAATATCGTACAGCCGCATGCATTAAACGTACTTTTAAAATTTCTTTGTATGCATTTCCCTTTGTACTGAAAGCATCTGGACCCATAACCTCCCACACAAATACAGCCGTATCATACAAGCGTTTTGTGGTTTGTTTCCTAATCAGTTCAGATAGATATAAAACCATAGCACCATTAGCAGCGGTGTAACAATAGGGTAAGGATAAAAGCCCAAGCAGGCTCATGATAATTTCAGAATGCTTCGCAAAAAAAGCAGAACCGGCTTTCATTAATTTAGGGTCGGCCCAGAAAGGTAGTTCGCTGGCTTGGCTAAGGAATGCGAATTGAGGATAATTATCTTTTAAAAGTTCCAATGTGTTGCCTTCAAACGTAGGACTTAACCATTGTTGTAACTGAGGTTTTTTTTCGGGATCTGCAAATACATCCTGAATAAATTTATCGGCAGAAGGATCTCCCAACAATCTTTTACCAGTTAAAAACTCATTAGTATACATTATTTGACTAGTCATATCTTATTAAGTATTTAAAATCGCTTCGGCAGCAAGCCTTCCACTTTTCATAGCAGCATTAATTGAGCCATTCATCAAATGATCTCCGCAAATAAAACACTCCGCATTTAACCTCAGGTCTTTAGAATCCATATTGTCAAGCACATGGTCGTCATCGGGCAAAGCGTAATCGATATGATAGGTTTTAAGATGTTTCCAATTAACTGTGTCTGGATACCAGAACTTCAACTCATCTATTACTCTTTTCTGAAGTTCAGTGGGGTTTTGCTTTGAATGGTCACCGATTAGCGATAATGAAATTAAAGCATCCCCGTTTTCAGAATAGTGCTGAGATATTTGATTCATTACCGCAATATTATTGACGAGGCTTCCGGGTATTGCATTAAGAGCAATCAAAGGCATTTCGAACGGTTTCTTTTCGGCAGTAAAATACATATTACAGACTGAATGGTAGGAAGTTTTTAGTCGCTGATGGGGTGTAGGTAAATGAAGTTGGTCTGTTGCTATCAAGATATAGCTGGCCTGATAAATAGATCCAGAGCTTGTTTTTACTTGATTTCCTTCAATTAAACTCACAAATTCATTGAAAACTATTTCATTTGGCGATAAATCTTGCGCCAGCTGCAAAGGAATCATTCCCATACCCTTTGCCGGTATAGCTGCATCTCCCTCGCCAAACATTTTAAATACAAATTCAAACATACGGCTAGATGTACTTAGCTTATTTTCGAGGAAAATACCTGTCATAAAAGGTTTAAAGAACTGACTGATAATTCGCTCGCTAAAACCGAAATTATTTAGATAGGTTATGGTAGTGTTCTCCTTTTCTGAGAATATTTCATGAATGCTTTTACGAGCCAATTTTAGCTTTAATAGGAGCATCCGAACCTTATCTGAAATTGTCCCAGCCGAAGAAAGCAGGGTGCCGATTAAAGAACTAGGTTGCCTGATTGGGTCGCCGATGATATTGCTGCCGTTTTTATTTAATATTAAAGCGCCGGGATCAAATTTGCATAGCTCCAAGGCCTCATAATCCAGAAATCTTTTTGTTTCGGGATAAGCCGTTAGTAAAACCTGAAAACCGTGGTCTAGCAGGAATCCATCTACCTGATCTGTTTTTACTCTTCCTCCAACTGCGTCTGAAGCTTCTAAAATTTTGATTGATCTACCCGCTTTTTTTAACACTTTGGCAGCTGTTAATCCTGCTAAACCCGCACCGATAATTATTACATCTAAATCATTTTCCTTAACAATCATTTTCGGCTGTCTTTGTTCATCTACTTTTTTTCAATAATCGCTTAAATTGGCTTCGAAACTTTTGTTAAATTTCATATCGAATGATATTCGAGTAGTATTTGGCTATTAATACTATTGCGGTCACATCATTATTAACATCGGAATTTTATTTGCGAAAAATCACTCAAAAAAAATCATAACAAAAGTAGTGCATTGCTGAATCAATTTGAAACTTAAAGTATGGAATTGTATTAATAATCTTCAAGGGGGTTAAAAATTGAAACAATAACTTGTTCTGATTTTACCTTATGGAAATTATGTTGTTAAGTAATTGATTTCTATAAACTATTGTGTAGGATCTAAGCAGCAATAGCATTTTAATAAAGAAAGCTTTTGTACTCATAAATGGAATCGAATACAGCTGTGCAGATTATGGCAGTGTCACATGAGGATTTTAGAAACTAGAAATCTGAAAAGATATTTTATAAGGGGTAATAGGATCGGAGGTCCTTCCTTATCTACAGTTCGACATGCCCTGCGGGATATATAAATAACAGAGATAAGCTCGAACAACAGTTTAAACAAAACAACGTTCATGGAACCAAAGGGTAGATGTTGTTATCGAGGTCAATAATCATTGAGAGCATTATTCGGGTTGATATAAGTTTATCTGGCGACCAATTTCATTGATCTCGGCATCTTCTTCAAATAAAGGAAGGTCGGTTTCATAATCCAGCTTGAGCCATACGCCTTCCGTATCTTTTTGGACGTGGGTAAATTCTTTTCCATTTTTGAAAATAGTAAATGTATTATCCTCTTCTGGAAATACTGA
>JBDNGV010000331.1:0-10019 GCA_041689125.1 Daejeonella sp. | reverse complement strand
GTTTTTTGCTGTGCTGTTATTTTTCTTTTGAATACCTTGACTTTTTCCGTTGACGAAAAGTTCGGCACTATCATAATTGGTATAAACAAATACAGGAGTTACCTCGCTCTCACGCCCTTCCCAATTCCAATGTGGCAGTACATGTAAGAAGACCGTTGCAAAATTCAATAATTGACTTTTCTCCATTATTTAGATGGATTTAGGCTTAGTTTTTCTTAAAAAATTTAATTTTAGTTCTTTTTTTGGTCTTTTGAGGCCATTTTCTTGTTATTTTTCTCTTAATTTTCAAAATTAGACGCAATTATCCCTGGACTTCGATATAAATTGTAACACATTGCTTCCGTCAGGTTTTGGGTGTGCATTTTTTCCATCCCTCGGTATCTTGCTAATCCTCCATTAAACCATCTTTTTATTCCTCCAAAAGTACGCTCTACTTTGAATCTGGTTTTGCTTATGAGTTTATTAAATTTCTAGAGGTCAATATATAAATACGTATCTTTAGTATTAGTAAATATATAAAATTATGGACATATTTAAGGGTCAAAATCTTCTAGAGTTTTCCGATCGGTTCAAAACAGACCTAGATTGTAAAGAATACCTTTCAGAATTAAAGAATAAAAAAGTTTATAAATGTTTGAAATGTAATCACAATGCTTGTCAAGTAACCTCAGATTTTGCTCGCCAGTGTAATATCTGTGGGCATAAGGAGTCTGCCACAGCAAACACGATGTTTCATAAGGTGAAGTTTGGTGTTAGAAAAGCTTTTTTTATTTGTTTTGAGATGGCAACCACCACCAAAAGTTTGTCGGCAAGTTATATGGGTGTACGGTACGGTGTAACTGAAAAAACAGCCCGTCTATTTATGGTTAAAGTACGAGAAGCAATGGCTTCAAGTGGTAATAATCCTATGGATGGTAATGTTCATGTTGACGAATTTGTACTTGGCGGAAAAGAAGAAGGAAAAACAGGCAGAAGCTACGATGCAAAGAAAAAAAAGGCTGTAACCGCAGTACAATTAACAGAAGATGGTAAGGTAAAGAGAATGTATGCTATGAAAATTAATGATTTTTCGGCTGAATCGCTTCAATATATTTTTATAGATCACATCAGTCGAGATGCAAATGTTACAACAGATAAGTGGAGAGGCTATAGACCTATTTCAAAAGCTTATAAAATAACACAAATAGAAAGTAATAAAGGACTAAATTTCAAAGCACTTCATACTATGATACATCAAGTTAAATCATGGATAAGAACAACATATTCATGGGTTAGCGATGCTAATTTAAACAGATATTTTAATGAATTTTGTTTTAGAATAAATAGGTCTCAAAGCAAACAAACCATATTCAACAACCTTATTACCAAAATGGTAGAAAGTGATAAAATTTATCAATCTAAATTAATAAGCAATTAACTACTGACCTCTAAAAATTATTTAAATGAAAAATTTTATAATTATTGGAGTATTAAGTCTTTTTAGCCTTAATCTAGCATTGGCTCAAAACGAAGCACCTACCAAAGAAGAGCGCTTGGAATGGTTTAAAGATGCCAAATTAGGGGTGTTTATTCATTGGGGTTATTATGGTGTAAACGGCATTAGCGAATCGTGGTCCATGTACCATAAACGTATTTCTTATGACGATTATATGGCACAGGGCAAAGTTCTTTACTGTAAGGAGTCAATAAATTTTCAAAAGTCGTGGTAATTCCTTTATCAATAATTTCTTTAATATATGGGTCGTATTTATGCTCAACAATAAATTTTGCATAATCAGCCAAAATAGTTCTTTTACTTTCAGACCCATGCAATCTTTTCAAAACTGATTTAGTACATATGGAAATTTTTTTTGAAAAAAGCTGTCTTATGTTTTTGGGCATCTTATTGTAAAAATAAGCTCTTAACAATATTTGACCATAATAATTATCACTTCCATCATCCATAACGAGATATCCCAAAGATGGAATACGATTATAAATTTCCTTTCCATTATAATAACAATTGTTGGAGCCTTTACCGAGAATACAGATGACGGCTGGTTCAGAAGTGTTATAAACTATGGCCATTGTATCCTCCTCAACTAGTAAATCATCGGAATTAGGAAAAAAGTCTTTTAAAACACAAGAAATTAAATTTTTCGAAGAAGATGTATTACACCCAGCTCCAAAAAACAAAATGTTTTTAACGCCATATCGTGTACTTTTTAGCTCATTTGAATCCTGAATTCGACCAACTAATTGATCTCGACTAAGAATACCGGGATTTAAACCCTCTGTTCTTGTTGATTGGATTAAGCGACCATTATCGATTAAATTCCAATCAAATTTTGTTGATCCGCTTTCTGCTAGAAGAATCATAAAAGATTTTAGTAAAAGTTTGATTTTTTATAATTTCCTTTTTACCTATAGTGTTTCAATCAACTGATAATTATCTTCTGGATACTATTTTTCTAATTTCCGTTTGGAATAAACAAGATGATTAATATTTTTATCCTCGTTAGTTTTAAAAACAAGACTAAAAATAAATCCGCTGATAACACATACGGGAATGGCGATAAGGGGATAAATATAAAAATTAATAGGTGTGCTATACTTAACAAATACAATTACAATTATACTCAATCCAGCTCCTAATAATGTGCCAACCCAATTGGCTTTTTTTATAAAAATTCCCAATATGAAAATTCCTGCTATAGCACTTCCGAAAAGTCCGATTACTTCCTGAAATAGGAAAAACAAGGATTTTACTGGGAAAGTAGCCATTATACAAGCTATTAAGGTGCCAAAAATTCCTGCTGCGACTGTAGTCCATTTAGCAACTCTAAATCCTTTAGCTTCGCTGTATTTCTTGGAGAATCGTTTGAAATAATCTACCGTTACAACAGTCGATACGCTATGCATACTACTATCTAAACTAGACATTGAAGCGGAAAATATACCTGCTATTACTAACCCAGCAATGCCAGCCGGTAGGTGATCTGTAATAAACAATGGAAATACACTATCATTCTTCATTCCTACCATTAAGTATTCCGGATGTTCTTTGAAGTAAACGTAAAGAAAAGTTCCCATTGAGAATATTAACAATCCCATAGGTAGAGCAATAATTCCGTTTAGCCATATACTTTTCTTGGCTTCCTTTTCACTTGAAGTTGTCATGTATCTTTGTACAATGGTTTGGTCAGTTGTATAAGGAATTAAAGTAAGGGCAAACGAGCCGAAAAACAAAGACCATGTGACTACCTCTGTAAAGCTAAATCTTAAATCAAGCATTTGCAATTTGCCGTCCTCAAATGCGGTACTATAAATATAACCCACATCTCCAATGTCAATTGCTATATAAATCAGACCTATTATAAGTCCACCCAAAAGAATAAATAATTGAAGCACATCGGTCCATACAACAGCTTCCATTCCTCCCATAAAAGTATAAAGTATAGCTAATATTCCCATAGCTGTAATAGCCAAATAGATGTCTATTCCTATCGCTGTCGATAGTGCCAATGCCGGAAGATAGACCACTATCCCCATTCGCACCATCTGAAATAAGACAAATGAGGTACTGCCAAACATTCTAACAGCAATGTTAAATCTTTTTTCTAAGTACTCATATGCAGTAGTTACATTCAATTTTCGAAAAAAGGGCAAGTAAAAAATAATGACAAAAGGTGCAACCATTAAAATTGTAAAGTAGCCCAAATAGGCCTGCCAATCAAAAGAATAGGCCAAGGCAGGTTGTGATAGATAAGTAATAGCACTCAACATTGTGGCATAAATACTTAAGCCTGCGGCCCACCAAGGAATCCGTCCTCCACCGAGAAAATAGTCATCAGTAGTTCTATTTTTTCTAGAAAAATACCATCCTATCAATACCATTAGTAAAAGATAGACAATGAGAGTTATATAATTAACAACTCCGAAATTCGGTTTATGGGCCTTAATTTTTCCTATTAGGACCTTGCTTGTTCTTATGCCAGGTCTTATTTCCCCCCCGGGAATAACAATATTTCCCATCCATTCAAGTGCCTTTGTCACTACTTGGGTTGAATCCGGCAACTCTCCTTTAATAGCCCAAGTATTGGTAATCGTATGATATGCCCAAATAGTTTTTGAAAAAGATGTCTCTTCTATTAGTCTTTTTTCTTTTTCCTTTAATGAATTTAGCTTATCTTTTATCTCATCGTTTTGATCCTTTAGGTTTTCAATCTTTCTAATTTCGTTATGAACACCCATTCTTATTGACAAAGGTTGTTTCTCTCCACCAGCACCTCCAAATAGTAAAATATGTGAATCACCCATTTTTATGGCAGGTGCTGCCCCAATAAATCCACCAATCAAATTAGGGGTTCCATTGTTTGGAACTGATGCCTTTTCATTCCACTTTTTTGTTAACGGATGGTATTCATAAACATCGTATAACATTTGATGTGTGATTGAGGCAGTAGGGTCAAAGTTTGTTCCGCTAAATACATAGAGACAGTCTTCATGTCCATTACTCTGTGCTACCACTATAGGGTAGTTTCTTGCTGCTCCCGGAAATTCAGAAAGAACCTTCCATTCACCTGATTTTTTAAGTAATTCTTGCGAAAAATTAAATGAAAGAAAACTTCTAGTAGCTCCTCCGTCTACTTTTTTTTGTCCACCAAGAACATAGACGATATCCCCTATTTTATCTCCAGCCATATAGGCCAAAGGAAGGGGCATTGGTGCTAAGTTTTCTATTTCTATTTTATTTTTACTTTTGTCCCATTTTAAAAGAAAAACGTCTTTATAAATCCCATCGGCATTACTGCCACCAATACAAAGTACACCATAAGGTGTATCAATGGAAACACCGTCCGCCAATTTTCTAGGCAGCTTTACCTCTTGTACCTTCCAATCCTCTTGGTCCTCCAAAACATAAATAACATCATGCCAAATCTTTTCGCCACCATCAATTAATGCTGTTTTTTCAAAATTAGCACCACCTGCAAAAATTAGGACATTATTATGAACGCCAATAAAACTACCATTTAGCCCTTGAATATTAGGGATGCTCTTCCCAAAATTCCAATCAATTAAGCTGCTGTTATATACCTGAGCAATTAAAACTTGAGAGGTAATCAGAAATAAAAATATAGCAAAGAATCTCCTTATCATAAGTCTTGTTTATTGGTTATTAATAACTAACATTCTTTGTCATCTATAATTTATATTTAAATAGTCAGGCTGTGAATTTCTGTTTAATTATCCTTAAACTTGAAGCGCCTTATAATGTTTAGAGGTAGTCGTCCATCTATCAAATTTATAATGCGCATTTAAAATTTATTCGTACATGTCATTTAAATCAACTTTTTCCAACTCTTCCAGAAATTCACTAAAAACCTTAGCTGCTTCCTTAAAAAATCTTTCCCCTTTGTCCTTTGTAGCCAATTTGGGGTTGCCTGTACCGGTATCCTTTGTAACGTGGGTCCATTTGCGTTGTGTTTTTGCCCAACCTTCCTTTAATCCTTTAATTTTAAAATTTTTAAAGGCACCATCTCCAGCTTCAGATAAGGGCAAAACCAAGTTTGGGGTTAAATACATTATAACAGAGGTCTCAAATTCACCGGCATGATCTCCTGGTTCAACAAAATAATCTGCCAACTTTAAGATCTGCCACCAGTTTATAGAACAGATAAAAACCTTTGGGTATTCAATACTCAATTCACGAATAAACTGCTTAAAATCATTACCACCATGCGCATTTAAAATAACCAATTTTTGAATATTGTGACCATCTAAGACCTGGACAATATCCTTTAAGACCGCATATTGTGTGCTTGGATTCATATTCATACATAAGGATACATCCATTTGACCTGTATTTACACCATAAGGAATAGTTGGCAAAACAATTGCTTTGACATCCTTTTCCCAAGCTAATTTAGCTGCTTCAATTGAAACATGCTCTGCCAGAATATTATCTGTAGCATAAGGCAAATGGTAATTATGAGCTTCTGTTGCACCCCATGGCAATATTGCCGTAGAAAATGAATTTTGTTTTATGGATTTCCAATTTGTTTCTGACAAAACAAAGGATCTGATAGTCTTAGTCATTTTCGTTATATCCGTTCATCTTTTGTTGAAATATATAATACAAGTCGTTGTCTAGCAAGCACTAATTTTTAAAATATCATTTTCATGTAATATAAAGTCCCTTAGCTGTAGCTCAAAATCATCTGATTTACAAATCAACTAATGATGGGTTATTCTCTATTCTTTCAAATGTTTTCCAACATTGATATAAAGCTCTGGGTACATGAAAACATCCTTTCCATTTGCCTCCTTTTAAATCTAATAAAACTTTTCCTTCACGGTTTAGGTAACCAAACCATTCTCCATTTTCATGGTCTGCAAAGCGAGTCCAAGCATATTCATGAACTTTTTGGTACCAATCTAAGAGCTCCTTATTTTGTGTATGCTCATAGGCTTTTGATAGTGCTACTAAGGCTTCTAAATGAACCCACCATAACTTTTGATCCCACTCTAACTGTTGTAGTGGTTTCCCCATAACATCCATAAAATATAAAATACCTCCATATTTTTTATCCCAACTGTACTCTAAGATGGTAATAATGGTCTGCGAAGCCTTTGCTACCATAGCTTTATTGTTTCTTCGTATGCCAATATCAATCATAAACCACATGGCTTCAATACCATGGCCTGGATTGATAAGTCGGCCATTGAAACTATCTTCATGAGAACCATCTGGGCGCACAAACTCATATATTAATCCTGATTCTTTATCTAAAAAAACATTCATTACTTCGTTGATGCTGTAATTAATAGTTTCTTCAACCTCTTTTGGATCTAAAACAGCTTCTAATTCTAATGCCAGATTAGACAAAATCATAGGTAAAGAGAAGCTTTTTAAAGGCCGCTCTCCTGTATTTTTTTCATATAAACCCTTTGGATTATCTTTCTTTTTTAAGATATTGCGATACGTTGTAATTGCAAGGTTTTTAACATTTTCATCACCTGTAGCTATGGCATATTGACCAAAAGCCATTGCTGCAAAACAGTCCGAAAAAATATTATAAGCTTGAACCAGTGGTCTGCCCTCTTCTGTAGTAGAAAAGTAAAAGTATCCATCGGGGTCTTTGCCTTTATTTATAAGAAAATCTATTCCGTTTTTAGCAATCGCTAACCAATTTTCATTTTTTTCTACTTTGTTATAAAGCATAGAAAATGTCCAAGCTTGGCGACCTTGCAACCACATAAATTTATCTGTATCATAAATATTTCCAAAACGATCCAAACAAGTAAAATAACCGCCGTTGGTGGTATCTACAGAATTTTTTTCCCAAAATGGGATGGTGTTATTCAATAGGAAATCTTTGTAGAGTTTAGCGTACTTCATTTCAAAATTTCATTAATTTATTCTGTATAACATAATACAAATATATAGAATTATGTTTTACTTAGAAATTTTTTTCTATTTTTGTAAAAATCTTTTTTTTTAGAAAACTTTTGGTTCGTTCTTGTTTGAAGGTTAATTGATAGTTTTAATTGTAACAGTAGATGAAAAAACTCATAAAAATAGCACCGTTAAATAATCTATCATTAGTAGATAAGGTAGAATTACGTTTAACAGAATATATTAAGCAAAATAAACTAAAGGTTGGTGATTCTATTCCGAAAGAATTGGAATTTGCTGAGGCTTTAGGCGTAAGTAGAACAGTGGTTAGAGAAGCTTTTGCTCGTTTAAAAACTATGGGCATGATTGACTCTAAGAAACATAAAGGCATGGTGCTTTCACAGCCAGATATCATGATAAATATCGAAAAAATTTTCGACTCACATTTACTAAGTGATGAAACTTTAAGGGATATTTTTGAGCTTCGCTTGATATTGGAAATGGGAATGATTGATATAGTTTTTGCAAGAAAAACTCATAAAGATATTAAAGAATTAGAAGTTATTGTAACAGAAATGGAAGCATCCTATAAAGACAATTCTATTTTTAGTTTAGAAAATGAGGTTGCCTTTCACGGCAAATTATATGAAATGTCTGGAAATACTACTTTAAAAAAATTTCAAAATTTACTCTTGCCTGTTTTTCAATACGTTCACAAGCATAAACTATCCGATGATGATACTACAATGTATGCAAAAACGTTCGTAACGCACCGGCAGTTGGTAGATTATTTGAAAAAAGAGGATATTGAACTTTTTAAAAAAGGAATGCGCCAACATTTAGAACCGCATTTTGATAGAATTCTTAATAAGGTTACCATTTAACCTTAACTACCACTTTTTTTACATTTTCAGACTTTTCAGTTTGTAATCCCGGAAGGTACAAATCGTCTGGGAAAAATATAGCAAACATTCCTTTTTTAAGGGTAATTACATCTAAGGGCGCTTCAAAAAGTGCGTAATCTCCTTCTTGGTCATAGGCCTTTGTTACTTTTTGTTGCGCTAATGTAGTGAATCCAATTTGTTCTGTACCCTCTAAAATATATTGTATATCCACGTATTCTTTGTGCGCTTCCATAATATTATTTTCATGAGCCTTGGTGGTATATTCGCTTATAATAGCATACAACAAATCTCCATTGATGGTATGCTTGCCGTTATGAATGGTCTCAATATCTAAACTTTGTAAAAAGGCCAATCCCTCCGTTATACTTTCGCTAATGTTATGATAAATTCGGGCATTTTCTATTTTATCTATGATCATGTTAAATAGTAATTAGTTGTTCATAATTAATGGTCAGTTAGCAATTAGCAGTAACCAATGCTTAGTACTCAGAATTTAGATTAAACTCAAAAGTATTTAATAGCCATAATGATCTAATGGTTAATAATAAGTGAGAAATAAACAATGTTCAGTGCTCAGAATTTAGTTTAAGCTTAAAAGTGTTCATGAACTATTATGAAGTAGGTAAATTGTCTTAAAACTCATTTTCATTTAATCGTAGTGACTAAGTATCCAACAATTCAAATATCCAACCATCCGAAATCAAGCTCAAAAAAGTATAATTAGTCGATTAACTTTAGAAGTTTAATAGCAAAAATCAACTTTTTTCATAAACTCACTCACCACTATCTCACTACTTCACACTCAAATGCGCTAGTAAGCCAATACTTTCTAATTCCTTTAATATTTCTTGGTAAGTTGCTTCACTTGGGGTGTTGTGCGGGAACCTGCTTGGTCCGCAATCTATTCCAAAGGTTTTCATGAAATTTTTAGCTACACCATTAAATCCACTTTTACTGTCTAATATTTCAACAAAACGGATTGCTTTTCTTTGTAGTTCTGATGCTTCATCGATTTTGCCAGCTTCAAAAAGCTGCTTAATGTTATAATAAAGTGGCGCTAAATGGTTGTACGTACTTCCAACCCAACCAGTAGCACCAAGTGCTAAGCTCGACACAAATATTTCATCAAAACCAAAAAGAATATTATATTTTCCATTATCAAAATGTTTACTATGTAAATAATCGATAAGGTTATTATTGGTGTATTTTATCCCCACTAATTGAGAAATCTCTTTGGAGGCAACCTTTAAAAAATCGATCATATTTAAATTTGCCCCACTTAAAACAGGAATATGATAATAATAAAAAGGAAGATGAGGAGCACTAGCCGCTACTTCTTTACAGTAATGCACTAATTTATCAATACTATTTAATTTAAAGTAATAAGGTGCTAAAACTGCAATAGCATCAACTTTATCGGCGGCATAAGCCGCTAATTCTTTGGCTACTTTTAGACTGGGACTTCCTACATGGTCTATTAAGTATAAATCCTTGGACTTGGTTTTTGACCAAGCATTCGTAATTTCTTTACGCTCGTCAATAGTTAAAGAGACAAAATCTCCTGTGGAACCATTCATAAAAACCCCAGCAACCTTATTTTTTATAAGAAAATCGCTGTATTTAGATATCACAGAAGTATTTAAGGAACCATCTTCATGCATTGGTGCATAGGTCGCGGCAATTAGGTTTGATATTTGCATAATTTTATGTATAACATAATACAAATGTAATTTTTT
>JBDNGV010000330.1:0-6826 GCA_041689125.1 Daejeonella sp. | reverse complement strand
CGGACTTCATCTCATAATTGTATTACGCCCTTTCAGGGCTTTTTTATTTGATATTTTCTTCGACGGGCGTTGCCCATCGTTAATGATAATACCCCTTTGGTGCTGGTTGAGTATCCAATTCTAAATTTATTGATTTACATATTAATAATTGTCTAAAAAATTTAAGTTCAAACGATAATTTGAAATCCCTCCCCTATTGTCATAGAAATAAAACAGAAATTTTGTTAATTTGCATGATTGTAACCCGCCAAAATTTATATGCTTTCTAAAAAAACCCGTTATGCTTTAAAAGCCCTCGTAGTTTTGGGAAAAAATTTTGGAGAGGCACCTATTCAAATTTCAAGGATTGCTTCTGAAGAACATATTCCTAAAAAATTTCTGGAGCAAATTCTTCTCGATCTCCGAAATGCGGGATTATTGTTTAGTAAAAAGGGTTCAGGTGGAGGATATGGGTTGGTGAAAGATCCTTCACAGATTTCTGTAGTTCAGATATTGCGTATTACCGGCGGGCCTGTTGCTCTTCTTCCCTGCGTTAGTCTTAATTTTTATCAGAAATGCGATGAATGTGAAAATGAAACAACCTGCGGTGTAAGGGATGTTTTTGTAGAGGTTAGGGATGCGACAGTAAAGATTTTAAGCGAAACAAGTATTGCCGATGTGATTAGAAGAGAAAAGAATTTAGTGGAGAAATTCGGGTTATAAATTTTTTTTTCAAAAAAGTCTACTAAATCTATATGCTTTGTATTATATTTGACCAATGAAAAATTTAGCGCATTATATTTTCAATGAAATAGCAATAAATTGTTGTTATATGGGCATAATTAATCATTGAAGAAGACCAGACATAAAATAATTTATTATATGCATAAACCTCTTCACACTTAGAAGAGGTTTTTTTTTAAAATATAAATGAACAGTTTCAGAACAGAATTAGAAGATCCGATTGTACAAAAGGATATCATTGATCTCGAAAAGAAGATCCAGGAGTTTCGTGAAGGAAAAATACATGATGAGAAATTTCGCAGCCTTCGTTTGGCCCGCGGAATTTATGGTCAGCGGCAACCCGGAGTACAAATGATTCGGATTAAGCTTCCTTTCGGAAAAGTCAGCTTTAAGCAAATTCTACGTATGGCGGATGTTTCTGATGAGTATGCCAGCAGTAATCTACACTTAACTACCCGGCAGGACATTCAGATTCACTATGTCAGTCTGGATCGCACCCCTGAATTATGGGCGAAACTTGAGATGGATGATATCACATTAAGAGAAGCCTGCGGAAATACTGTTAGAAATGTTACAGCTTCTTCAACTGCAGGTATTGATCCTGCTGAACCTTTTGATGTTTCGCCTTATGCCCACGCAACTTTTAAATATTTTCTGCGTAACCCAATTTGTCAGGAAATGGGCAGAAAATTCAAGATCGCATTTTCGGCTACTGAGGCAGATTCTGCATTTACTTATATTCATGATCTGGGCTTTATCCCAAAGGTTCAAATAAACAACGGGAAAGAACTTCGCGGCTTTAAGGTTTTATTTGGCGGCGGTCTTGGTTCTCAGCCTTCAATTGCTCATGTCATCAACGATTTTCTTCATGAAGATGAATTGATCCCATTTATTGAGGCTACACTGCGCGTGTTCGATAGACATGGCGAACGTACCAACAGGAATAAGGCGAGGATGAAATTTCTGGTTGCCAAACTGGGACTTGAGGAGGTTTTAAGACTTGTTGAAGCTGAGAAATTAGCAATCCGTTTTAAGAAATTTGTCATTGATCGTGATACCATTGAACTGCCTGAAATACCTGACGTAAATTCTTTGCCGGAAGCTCAAATCACTGATCTACTTCAGTATCAGCGCTGGTTGGATACCAATGTTTTTGAGCAAAAGCAAGAAGGATTTTATGGTGTTTACATTAAGGTTACTACTGGAGACATTCCAACATCCAAAGCGAGACAGTTTATTAAAGCCATCAATGGATTGGTAGCTGATGAAATAAGGATTACCATTAATCAAGGCTTACTTTTAAAATTCGCTAGAAAAGAGGTTTTACCTATACTTTTTGAACGTTTGAAGGAACTTGATTTTGTTAGGCCGGGATTCGACAGTGTGGGAGATGTAACCACCTGTCCGGGTACAGATACCTGCAATCTTGGAATTTCAAACAGTACAGAATTAGCACGTGTTTTGGAAGATCTTATTTCTGATGAATATGATGAGCTTCTAGATAATCAAGATATTAAAATAAAAATCAGTGGTTGCATGAACAGTTGCGGTCAGCACGGGCTTGCACAGATTGGTTTTCATGGCAGCTCATTAAAGGCCGCCGGTAAAGTAGTTCCTGCAGCACAGGTTTTACTGGGTGGTGGAACTTTAGGGGATGGCCTAGGTCGTGCATCCGACAAAGTGATTAAAGTTCCGTCTAAGAGAACAAAAGATGTTGTCAGGTTTGTGCTGGATAATTACAGCGAGAATAAGCAGGAAAATGAACTTTTCAATGAATATTATGACAGACATGGAAAGGATTATTTTTACCAGTTATTAAAGCCGCTTGCCGATCTGAGCACACTTACACCAGATGAATTCATCGATTGGGGACACGAGGAGACCTTCGAAACAGCAATCGGTGTTGGAGAATGTGCAGGTGTGATGATCGATCTCGTTTCTACTTTATTACTTGAAGCAGAGGAGAAACTACAGTGGTCTGTTGAATCTTTTGAAGCGAAAGCATACTCTGATTCAATTTATCATGCCTATAGTGTTTTTATTAGCAGTGCCAAAGCTATGTTACTTGATAAAGGAATTAACAGTAGCACTCAAACCGGAATCATCCGGGATTTTGATGAACAATATCGAGATAGCAGTATCCTTGAGGGCGTGGGCAGCTTTAATGATTTGGTCTTGCAAATAAATAAAAATGAGTCATCAGCTGAGTTTGCTCAATATTATGTGGGTACAACAGTTGATTTTATTAATAGAATTAAAAAAGTAAAGGAGGCGATTCAATTATGATACCAACTCAGGTAAAAAATAAAATAAAAGAGCCACGAATTACCTTGGTGGGTGCCGGTCCGGGTGATGCAGAACTGATTAGTTTAAAAGGAGTACGTATTCTGAAATCTGCAGATGTAGTTTTGTATGATGCACTGGTGAACAGTGAATTGCTTGACTTTGCTCCCGAAACTGCAATTAAAGTATATGTAGGTAAACGTTCAGGCGATCATTCCTATTCACAAGAAGCAGTGAATAAGTTGATGATTGATTATGCCTTGAACTACGGTCACGTAGTTCGCCTAAAAGGTGGAGATCCATTTGTTTTCGGGCGTGGTTACGAAGAATTGGAAATGGCTGCCTCTTACAATATCCAAACAGAAGTTGTTCCCGGAATTTCAAGCAGTATTTCTGTTCCTGCATTACAGGGAATACCGGTTACTCATCGTGGTGCAAGTGAAAGTTTTTGGGTTGTTACCGGTACGACTAGTAAAGGAGAAATTTCCAAAGATCTGTATACGGCTGCTAAAACAGACGCAACAATTGTTGTACTTATGGGTGTTAAAAAATTAAAGGAAATCGCGGAAATTTTTGTTGCTGAAGGTAAGAGTCGACTTCCGGTAGCGGTGATCCAGAACGGATCAATGAAAAATGAAAAAGTAGTTGTGGCTACAGCAGCAACGATTTTTGAAACTGCTCAGGATCAAAAAATTGACTCTCCGGCTTTAATTATTTTTGGTGAAGTTGTAGGATTGCATTCAAAATTTCAGCCAATTAAGGCATTCTATGAGCTTTCAGAACGGGAGTAATATTGAAGTTAAAACGGAGGGAAATCAACTTTTCCCGGTATTCCTTAAGCTGAATAAGCTTAAAGTTTTGCTGGTTGGGGCTGGAAATATTGGTCTTGAAAAGCTACAGGCTGTATTGTTGAACAGTCCTGAAACTAAGATGAACATTGTTTCTGAAACTTTTTTACCAGAGGTTTTAGACTTCGTTGCAGCTTATCCTGAAGTAAAACTCTTTCACAGGAAATTCGAATCAAATGATCTTCTCGGGCATGACCTAGTCATTTTGGCTACAGGAGACAATATTGTAAATGCAGAAATCAGAATCTTAGCACGTGAACTAAATTTATTGATTAATGTGGCAGATAAACCAGAGCTCTGCGATTTTTATTTAGGTTCAATTGTTAAAAAAGGCGATTTGAAGATCGGAATTTCTACAAATGGAAAATCGCCAACAATTGCCAAGCGTCTGAAAGAACTTTTTCAGGAGAACTTGCCAGATGAGCTGGATCTTTCCCTTCAACAGATGAATGCTTTAAGAAATACGCTGAATGGCGACTTTGCACATAAGGTGAAAGAGTTGAACAAGGCAACTGCTATTCTGATTTCCCCTGCAGCAGAACAGGTGGCGAGCAGAAGAATGCGCTGGGCAATATGGGGTTCAGCTTTTTTTAGTACCGTATTAATTTTCGGACTATTCTGGTTTAATAATCCGGCATTCCGTACTTATATGGAAGGGATTCATCCAACTTTTTATTATTTCTTGATTGCGGGATTTATTTTTGCGATGATTGATGGAGCAATTGGAATGTCCTATGGTGTTACTTCCACTACATTTTCTTTATCGATGGGGATCCCTCCGGCATCTGCAAGTACCGCAGTGCATGTTTCAGAGATATTAAGCAATGGCATTGCGGGTTGGATGCATTTTAGAATGAAAAATGTGAATATGCGTTTATTCTGGTTATTGCTTATTCCGGGAGTAACTGGTGCTGTTCTGGGCGCTGTTCTACTTTCTTCTCTTGAGCATTATAGCTATATAACTAAGCCAATTGTTTCGTTATATACTTTAATTCTCGGGATAGTAATTCTGCTTAAAGCAGTTAAGATAAACAGAAAGAAAATTAGCTCTAAAATAAAAAATATTCGATTTCTGGGTTTTGGGGGAGGGTTTATTGATGCAGTTGGAGGCGGAGGATGGGGATCAATCGTTTTGTCATCACTAATTGCAGGCGGACGAAATGCCCGGTATGCTCTGGGAACGGTAAAACTTTCGAGATTCTTCATCGCATTGATGAGTTCTCTGGCATTTATTACCATGCTGAATAATGTTTACTGGGATGCAGTATTGGGTCTGGTTATTGGGAGTGCGATGGCATCGCCTATCGCGGCCCGTTTGTCAAATAAAATTTCAGTTAAGGCAATCATGATTGCGGTAAGTATAATTGTTATTCTGGTGAGTCTTAAAACAATTATCAGTACCCTGATTAATTTTATTTAAATAAGTATTTTTGCCGAAATCCTAATATAATGAAAGAAAAATCCAAGCTCATACGAACGCAGGCACCTCGCTCAATAAACAAGGAACATTCGGTGCCAATGTATCTGACATCAAGTTTTGTGTTTGATAATGCAGAGCATGGAAGGGCTATGTTTGCCGATGAAGTAGAGGGAAATATATACTCGCGTTATTCGAATCCCAATACTACCGAATTTATTGATAAAGTGCGTGATTTTGAAGGTGCTGAAGCCGGATTGGCATTCTCATCAGGAATGGCAGCGGTATTTGCATCCATAGCAGGTCTGTTGCGCAGCGGAGATCATATCGTTGCCTTCCGTTCTATATTTGGTTCTACTCACCAGTTGTTCACTCAATTGCTGCCACGATGGGGAATAACTACAACTTATGTGGACGCCTCAAAACCCGAAGATTTTGAGCCTGCTCTACGCCCAGAAACAAAAATGGTATTTCTTGAAACACCTTCAAATCCAGGACTTGAGCTGGTTGATCTGGCATGGTTGGGAAAACTAAAGCAAAAGTATAATTTCATTTTAAACGTTGATAATTGTTTTGCAACACCTTATTTGCAGAAACCTATTCAGTATGGAGCTGATTTAGTAAGTCATTCAGCAACCAAATATATGGATGGGCAAGGTAGAGTTTTGGGAGGTGTTTTGGTAGGTCGAAAAGACCTGATGAAAGAATTGATGTTCTTTATCCGTCATACAGGTCCGGCTATGTCGCCTTTTAATGCATGGACTATTTCCAAAAGCCTTGAAACCCTTGCTGTAAGGATGGACAGACATTGTAGTAATGCGCTGAAAGTGGCAGAAACTCTGGAACAGCATATAGAAGTTGAAGTTGTCAGATATCCTCACCTGCCATCACACCCGCAATATGAACTGGCTAAACGTCAGATGACGCAGGGTGGTGGCATAGTTACTTTTGTTGTTAAGGGAGGGTTTGATCGAGCAAATAGGTTTATGGACGCATTGAAGATGATTCTTTTGTCGCCTAACCTTGGAGATACCCGTTCAATTGCTACCCATCCGGCCTCAACTACACATTCTAAATTAAGTGATGAAGAACGCGCACAGATTGGAATTTCCCCAGGAAGTGT
Organism: Daejeonella sp.; assembly: GCA_041689125.1. Lineage (GTDB taxonomy): Bacteria > Bacteroidota > Bacteroidia > Sphingobacteriales > Sphingobacteriaceae > Daejeonella. The sequence goes on along the minus strand of JBDNGV010000330.1, from coordinate 432 downwards.
CAGAATATCCGTTGGTTTAGAGGATATTGATGATATCATTGAAGATCTGACACAGGCACTCGATAACTCGAAAATTTAAATACAATGAATAGTTCAGAAAAAATACTTCAGGACATTATAGGTTTAGGGATTGTACAATCACTTGAATATCTAGTGAAAACCTTTCCCGATGAAGTAATTTTTTCGACGAGCTTTGGATGGGAAGATCAGGTGATTTCTCATATCATATTTAAAAATGATCTACCGATCAAGGTATTTACCCTTGAGACAGGAAGATTATTTCCTGAGACCTATTATGTCTGGAACCGGACGCTCGAAATGTACGGGAAGCCCATCCTTGCCTATTATCCCGATACTGAAGCGGTTGAGAAAATGGTTAGCACAAAGGGTCCCAGCAGTTTTTATGAATCCGTTGAGAATCGTAAGGAATGT
>JBDNGV010000329.1:0-2482 GCA_041689125.1 Daejeonella sp. | reverse complement strand
TGTAAACAATTCTTCCCTGCACAATTGTAGTTGAGACATTGATGTTTGAATCAAAAATGACAATATCTGCATCCTTACCACAAATCAATGAACCTTTGCTAGCTCCAAGACCCAAAATATTTGCAGGCGTAAGTGAGGCCATTTTAACAGCTTCGAGTAATGGCACCTCAGCCATGTTGACCATATTCCTCACCAATCGGTCGCAGGTTGCAACACTACCTGCAAAGGATGTACGATCAGGCAATTTCGCGACCCCGTCTTCAACGAGAACTTTAAGTCCGTTATGTTTGCTGCCAAGGATACTATCTCCCGGCGGCATACCTGCAGCCCTCATAGAATCTGTAATTAAAGCAATTCGATCTGGGCCTTTGATCTTGTAGATCAGTTTTAATAATGGTGCAGGCAGGTGTACTCCATCTGCTATGATCTCCACATCCATTTCATCGAGAAGGTAAGCCGTTTCTATCACGCCAGCATATCTAAAACAGTTTCTGCGGCTTACTCCAGACATACAGGAGTAAAAATGTGTACCAAGCGTAAAGCCGGCTTCAAATGCTACCAAGGCTTCTTCATAGATGGCATCTGTATGTGCCATAGCTACAAGAATACCCTTAGAACGTAAATGGTTAGCAAATTCAATGGCTCCTTTTAATTCAGGTGCTGCGCTCCATCTTTTTATATCTGTTGAGCGCGACAGAATTTCTTTATACTCTTTTGGGTCAGGGTTTCGAATATATCTAGGATCCTGTGCCCCGCGCTGAGACATGGCAAAATATGGTCCTTCAAGGTGCATTCCTAAAAACTGCGCACCCATTTTATTCTTTTTATCTGCCTGTTTGTATAAGTCGAGGGTATTGTAAAGTTCATCCATCTCACTGGTCAAGGTAGTAGGCATCAGTCCCGTTGTTCCATATTTGGCATGAGTCTCAGCAATCTTAAGAAAAGCTTCCTCCGATCCGTCCATGAAATCATGGCCTCCACCACCGTGAACATGAATATCTATAAAGCCGGGCGCGATATAATTACCCTTAGCATCGATTTCAACGGCACCGGGAACATCAATATTCCCTTCAGCAACTTCCCTTATTTTCCCGTCAACTACCACAACGGTTCCGTTGATGATACGGTAAGGGGTTAATATTTTACCATTGTGTATTTTAAGTGTATTTTCCATAATCTAATAGCATTCTGTAAAAAGGGAGAATTTGGCCTCCCGGTAATTTTAGTAAAAAATAATTGAGTTTAACACTCATCTCGTAAATATTACCTCTGCTGATCAAATTAAGAGGCATGTTATATTTTAGGACTCCGCACAGGTTAAATGTCCTACTCAAATCTAAAATAAACTCCTGATTAGAAAATTGAAGAAACACAAAAATCTTTATCCACGTTTAGGAACATAATTAATTTTAACACTGCTTTTTGTTCCGGAATTGCCCATAACATCAACAGTATAAATTTCAATTGTATTCATTCCGAAAATAAGATTAACAGTTGTTTCGTTTACTTTCACCGAACTCTGCAGCCCATTTAACACAATATTAAAATGGTCAAAGCCCGGAGAATCTGTTGCGATATCAAATCTGATTTTCCCATCCTGAATAAATTGAACAGCAAAATCTACCGTAAACAAGCTAACATACATGTCTGAAGATCTCCGAACAAAAAAACGATGCTCTGCTGTTTCAGGTGTTTGTGAATCGGTCCAGGCATAATAGCCATCCCAACCCCAATGAGTTCTTCCATGGGTTATCGGTAAAGGAGATTTCTGACTTAGCCAATTGCTACGTGGTAGCCAACGTACTTCTGCGGTATTATAAAATCCGTAACCACCTGAATAACCAGAGTTTGCCTCATTAAATGTAACCTTCCACCAAACATATTCCTGATTAATTTTGCCTGAAAAGGCTTTCCCTCCTGCCTCTATTGCAATTGGAAGTTTAGCAGGATCAATCTGGCTGGCACGGCGATCTCTATCTTCAAATGACCATTTATCTCTGTCAACAAGCTCTCCACCGGGATAATAAGTCTTCAAAAACAAATCATGCAACTCTAAAATATTTAATGGAATTCCAGTTATTTTGTCGTAGAACATGGTATCAAAATTCGGATCTGCCATGATCCACTTTTCATAATCGCGCGACCAAACTTCGACCAGTTCATGTCCTCCCCAAATTGCATAATTAGTATTTACTATCCTAGCAGGAATACCAAAGCTCTGGCAAGCCTGAGCAAAAACAATAGCATAATGAAGGCAATTTCCACCTCTTTTAGATAAATTTCCTACTCCAGCAGAACCACTGAGTATTTTACTGGCATCCCATGTTAGCAAATCTTCAAATTCCGAATTTGGTAGAAACCAATCCCAATTTCCGGCTGCCCATGCCCTCAGGCGTTTAATCTTTTCCCATTCAGTTTTTGCTCCCTCAACTACTTGGTCAAGTTTAAATTGCCTCCTGAATTCCTGAAGTTCGGGCAATGC
>JBDNGV010000328.1:0-10315 GCA_041689125.1 Daejeonella sp. | reverse complement strand
TAGAACGCAAAGATCTTTTGGGGTGTGCGCAAACAGGTACAGGTAAAACTGCTGCCTTCGCAATTCCTATCATCCAGATTCTTGAAGGTGGTAAAATATATGACAAAGGTCCTAAAGCAATCAAATGCTTAATTTTGACCCCTACCCGTGAACTTGCTATTCAAATCGGCGAGAGCTTTGCTGCTTATGGCCGCCATACAGGGATGAAACATACCGTCATCTTTGGAGGAGTTTCGCAGGGTTCTCAGGTATCCGCATTAAAATCAGGAGTAGATATACTTATAGCAACTCCAGGAAGGCTACTGGATTTGATCAATCAAAAGTTTGTTCATCTACATTACCTGAAAATATTTGTACTTGATGAAGCAGACAGAATGCTGGATATGGGATTTATCCACGATGTAAAAAAGATCATCACCAAGATTCCGCAAAAACGCCAAACCTTGTTTTTCTCGGCTACTATGCCGCCTGAAATTCAAAAACTGGCTAATACCATTCTGGTAGATCCTGAAAAAGTTGAGGTCACACCACAATCAACCACTGCCGATACAATCGATCAATCTCTCTTTTTTGTAGAAAAAGGCGATAAGAAAAAATTGTTAATCCACCTGCTCAACGATAAAACAATCAAATCTGCATTGATTTTTACGCGTACTAAGCATGGTGCAGACAAGATCACTAAGGATCTGGTTAAAGCCGGAATAAAGACTGAAGCTATACATGGAAATAAATCTCAAAATGCACGTCAAAAGGCATTATCCAATTTCAAAAGCGGACAAATCAAAGCCTTAATAGCAACTGATATTGCTGCCAGAGGTATCGATATCGATGAGCTTTCACATGTAATCAATTATGAATTACCTAATGTTCCCGAAACTTACGTTCATCGCATTGGCCGTACTGGCCGTGCAGGATCGAGTGGAATCGCACTTTCATTCTGCGATGAAGAGGAAATGGAATACTTGAAAGATATTCAGAAACTTATTGGCAGGGAAATTCCTGTCACAGAAGATCAACCCTATCATATGCGTGCCGCTTCACATATTTTTAGTCAATCAACCAAAAAGAAAGGAAGTTCAGGCAAGAAACCTGTACCTGATTCAGGTAGAGGTTCAACTAGCGGAAGTCCGAGAAGGCGTTTCGGGAGTAACAGAAAATAACATCAAGAGATTTCTCCACACGATAATAATTGTCGTAAACGAAAAAGGTATTCATCGCGTGTTCGAAATGACGGTAAACAGGGACATAAACAATCCAAAACTAGCATGATATCTATAAATCTACTTGGGTAAGACTAGTTCAAATCGATATATGTTTCCGTTCAGGCCAAACATATCTGATTTTTTATCTCTTCAAATTAATTATATTTAAGACTGAGAAGATTGTTTAATATTAGTTGATGGCACTTATTCGAATTAACCTATTTACCCGTAATTCCTTTTAGCATCAGGTCTGCAACCAGCTTATTGCCGGCAGGATTCAGATGTACCCTGTCTGTGGTCAAAATTCCGGATTCTTTATTTTCCGGATTATTTTTCAGATTATAATCCAAAAATGCCTTTCTAAGATCTATAAGATCACATTTATACTTAGCGGCAAGCTCACGAATTGTATTACTATATTGATTCAAATCGCCATCCAGAGAATTGCTAAAATCAGTACGCTCTCCAATCACTGCAGGCGTACAAACAATAACCTTTACACCTGCGGACTGCAATTTTGTAATCATTGCAATATAAAAAGCAGTGAATTTATTAAGATCTGTACCGGTTTGGCTCGTTTGTTTATGCCAAACATCATTCACCCCAATATAGATAACTACTACATCCGGCTTTTTGCTCAATACATCATCCTCAAACCTGAGAAACAGATCATAGACTTTATTCCCTCCAATTCCGGCACCGATCAGCTCATATTTAGGATTTGTCTTGTCACGAACTGTTTCCTGCATCAAGGTAATATATCCTCCAGGATTGACACCGGCACGAGTAATGGAATCTCCAAAAAATATCACCTTAACAGGCTTTTGAATTTGCATAGAGCACATTAAAATAAACAGTGCGAATGAGAGAAATAGTTTTTTCATTTTAATTTCCGTTTGATTGATTTAAATTACAGAAATATTCGGGACTGGATAAATTTAATAAGCCAGAACAATGCTAATCATATCATTTTAGATCGCTTGATTAGGTAGGAATGCAAGACTTGATAAAATCCTGCCTGAATATCAGCATCAATCAGATCAATCTTATACTGTGCACACTTGAGCTTAAGTTCTTTGTGATACGAATCAAATGCTGAGATATAGGCCTCTTTTATATTGCTGGGATGCACTTTTAGCTCTTCTCCATTTTCAATATCTATAAAATGATATGGGCGATTGTCAAAATTAAAGTCCAGCTCCATTTTATGATCCAGAACATTGAATATAATTACCTCATGCTTATTGTGCTTCAGATGTTGCAATGCTGAATATATTTCTGACAAACCTTCTTCCGATTCCCCGACAAGCATATCACTAAAAATAATAACCATTGATCGCTTATGGATCAGTTCTGCAATCTGATGCAAGGCAGAGGCCACATCCGTACGACTGTCCCTTCCTTTTCTGTTGATTAAATTCTCAAGCTCTGAGAATAAATATTTCTGATGAACCGCCGTGGATTTAGCAGCAGTCGACAATTCCAGTTTATCTGAGAATAAACTAAGTCCGAAAGCGTCCCGTTGTTTCTTAAACAAGTACATTAAAGATGCTGCAGAGTAAACAGAAAACAATAGTTTATTAAAATCCTTTTCGGGATAATACATGGAAGATGAGACATCCAAAACCACCTGACATCGTAGATTTGTTTCTTCTTCAAAGCGCTTGACAAATAGTTTATCCGTCCGTCCATATAATTTCCAGTCAACATTTTTTACAGAGTCGCCGGTATTATATAAGCGGTGCTCGGCAAACTCGACTGAAAAGCCATGAAATGGACTTTTATGGAGACCTGTAATAAAACCCTCAACTACCTGTCTTGAAAGCAGTTCTAGGTTTCCGAAATCCTGTAGATCTCTATAATTTGTAAGATTGGGTTCCATACCCTAAAATAGCATTTAAATTGATTTCTCTGTGAAAAAGCACTGTATTCAAACTAATAAGAATGGGCTCAACAGCAGAATATCCTAAAATAGCTCATTTTTCATACCTTTAATAAAATAAATGCCTTTAGCCAGCATTATATGCAAATATCAAAATTTATTGACACCATATCCTGAACATTCAAAGATGAATACTAAGTTATCTTATGCCCTTATTATTAGCTTGCTGCTTTTTTCCATATCCTCAGAAGCACAATTAAAGGAACTGAACTTTAAAGAAGTATTCGTCAGTCCGCCAAAGGACCTCATTAAGTCAATCCCGACCTATCGAGGCTGGGCAGATAATTCTCATTACATCGAAAATCGCATCGAAGGACAACAAACTAAGCCATATACCGTCGATGTACGTAGCGGAGAAGCCGTTCCATCAGCTGCTGCAGAGGTAAATAAAGCTTTGGTTTCTGTAAAAAACAAGGATATATTTTATAAAGATGCTGCAGGTATTGAAAAACAACTGACCAGAGATACACTTTTAGAGAAGAACCCAATCTTATCGCCAGATGGTATTCAGGTAGCATTTACCCGAAATAACGACCTTTATTCTATTGATATCAATTCAGGAGTTGAGATTCGGTATACCACTGACGGATCTGATGTAATCTATAACGGATGGGCATCATGGGTATATTTTGAAGAGATTCTGGGCAGAGCAAGTCGTTATAAGGCCTTCTGGTGGAGCCCCGACAGCAAAAAAATTGCTTTCATGCGTTTTGACGACACCAAAGTTCCAGTTTTTCCAATCTACAATTCCAAAGGGCAGCATGGTTTTCTCGAAAATACAAGATATCCAAAGGCTGGGGACAAAAATCCGGAGGTTAAAACAGGCATTGTCAATGCCGGCAGCAAAGGTATTATTTGGACAGATTTCGATCCGAAAATGGATCAATATTTCGGAACCCCATTTTGGATGGCCGATAGTAAAAGCCTTTGGATGCAATGGATGAACCGCGATCAAAATACGTTAATTATTTATAGTCTAAATCCGCAGAGCGGGAGCAAAAGTATTATTTATGAGGAAAAACAAAGTACATGGGTCGACTGGTTTGACAACATGTATTTTTTAAAGAACGGGCAAGGTTTTATACTGAAAAGTGACAAAAGCGGTTGGGGGCATTTCTATTACTATGGCCTTGAAGGAAACCTGAAAAAGCAACTTACTTCAGGCACTTGGCGCGTAACAGAATTGCTGATGGTCGATGAAAAAAATCAGGAGATCTATTTCACCGCAAGGCAGGATAATTCAACCCGTAACGACCTCTACCGCGTTGGTTTGAAAGGTACTGAAGAACCTCAGAGACTAACATTTGGTGATTTTGATCATCAGATCAGCCTCTCTCCCGACGGAAAGCACTTCATCACTACCTATTCCAATTTAACCAGTTCGCCAAAATCCGCCTTAATGGATACCAAAGGCAATGTTATTCGGGAACTTGCGGACTCCAAAGGTTTGGCCTTTGATTCCTATAAATTACCCAAAACCGAATTGAGTTATTATCGAACAAGAGACGGATTGGAACTGCCAATGACCGTTATTCTTCCACTCAATTTCGATCCGACAAAAAAATATCCGGTATGGATTTCAATATATGGTGGGCCGGATGCAGGAAGAGTCTTTGACAAATGGAACAGTCCACTAGGACAGACTTATTGGTGGGCTAAGGAAGGAGTTATTCAGGTAGCTATAGATAACCGCAGTTCAGGGCATCTGGGCAAGACTGGTATGGATTTTATTTACCGTAAAATGGGGAAATATGAGATTGAAGACTACATGGATGCAGCGATTCTGCTTAAATCAAAACCTTATGTAGATGGTAGTAGAATTGGAATCACTGGGGGAAGCTTTGGCGGATATATGACAGCGATGGCCCTAACTTATGCCGCTGATGTGTTTACCCATGGTATTGCAAACTATTCTGTTACCGACTGGGGATTATATGACACCCATTATACCGAGCGTTTCATGGGAACGCCTCAAAACAATCCGGAAGGATACAGGATTACTTCACCTATTACTTATGCTGGTAAGCTGAAGGGAAGCCTTCGTATCGTGCATGGCACTATGGATGATAATGTTCATATGCAAAACAGCATTCAATTGATTGATAAACTACAGGATTTGAATAAGCATTTCGAATTTATGCTTTATCCGGGAGAACGTCATGGCTGGGGAGGCGCAAAATCAAGACATAGCACGCAAGAAAACACCCGATACATCTATCAAAACATGCTACAAAAACCCTTGCCGGCAGATTTATTAGAATATTGGAAATGAGGCATTAAATAAAATTCAGAATCAAAAGTGTCCGCTTGGAAGTTTTTGTTCTTCTACCCCAAATGGCAGTATATTAGAATTTCAAATACTTGCGACTACCTACAGAAAATATCATTATTTATAGATTCAAGATTTCCATTTGATTTCATTTATGCTTTTGTCCTATAAAAACAACATGTGACAATAAATCGGTCACGACCCAGTAGGCGGTCGCATGTTTATAGAAATGTCAAATGAATCCCGTTCACGACCCCGTAGGCGGTCGTATATGAGAATTCCAATACATGCGACCGCCTATGGGGTCGGGATTTCAGGGCTAACATAATTCTATAAACATTTGACCCCTTTTGGGTCAGTAGAAAAAGTTCTAAAATGAAAGAGCAATCATCAGGATTGAGCTAGACCCTTAAATCATGTTATTACACCTTCGGTATCAAGATTTTCAGTCTTTGTGAAGGCGGATATTTTTTTGAAAATCGACCAACAAACAATATTGAAAAAAATACAAGCATATTTTATTTAGAATTTAATTTTCAACGTACACTTATAATGAAAAAAGCTCCTCAAGAAAACCTGAAGAGCTTTTTACGTAATATATTCTGAAATTACATTTGCTTGATTAATTTCTCAGCGAGGACCGATTTAGGTACTGCACCAATCTGTTTGTCAACAATTTCACCGTTTTTGAAATATAATAAAGCGGGAATATTTCTTATTCCGAATTTCATAGAGATACCGGGATTGGTATCGACATTTACTTTTCCGATAATTGCTTTTCCTTCATACTCTTTTGCCAGTTCTTCAACAACAGGGCCAACCATACGGCAAGGACCACACCATTCTGCCCAAAAATCAACCAATACAGGTTTATCAGATTTAAGGACTAATTCATCGAAGTTTGCATCTGTTAATTCTAATGCCATAATAATGAGATTTACTATTTATAATTCAAAGTTAGTAATCAATATTCCTGCCACAAATTACTGATGTTAATGTGACACTAATTCAACTTATACCGAACGCCAAGCAATTTAGAAATATCTTCAAGAAATTCATTGCTCGGATTTATTTTTACTGTTTTAGATGGCATCTCGAGGGTCGTTTCCCCATCAAAATCCATGATCATGAATTTAAGCTGACAATTTCTATGTGGATTCTGCTCTGTATTTAATTTAACGATCTCATCCATTTTTGACATAAAGGTTTCCGACAATTCAGTCAATGGCAATTGAATTGTAAGACATTTTGACATTTTATCACGCAATTCTGATAATAACACGATGCTGTTTACCTTAAATTCCCAGTTATCTTTTTGCTTAAAGCGCTCAGTAACAATACCCCTCACCTGTAAAAACAAGCCAACAATCAGGTATTGCTTAAATTTGATATAATCTTCCCCAAACAACGCAATTTCGAAGGTCTCGCCATAATCTTCAAACATAAAGGAGCCGAAAGGCTTACCGGTTTTTGTAGTGCCATGTCTGCAGACCGATACCAGACCGCCAATAATCAGGTCGCGGTTGCTTATTTTCTTGAATTCCTGTTGGTCTTCAGGTAGCACCTCTACACTCTTCATTCTGTTAACTAAGCTCAAATGTTTCATCTGATGAGAGCAAAAATTCTCCAGCTCAAACTTATAATTATCCAGCGGATGTCCTGTCAGATAGATTCCAATGGATTCCTTTTCATATTTCAGTTTCTCAATTAAGCCCCATTCTTCACATTCTGGTAGCTGAGGTTCAGTAATTTCGGCATCATTGGTTCCCCCGAATAAGGAAGCTTGTGATGAATTTAAATTATTTTGGAAATCATTTGTGTACTTAACCAAACGCTCGATTCCATTATAAAATCCACCATCCGGTTTAAAGAAAAACTGTGCACGGTTAAAGCCAAAGCAATCGAATGCACCGCCATAAACCAGATTTTCATACACTTTCTTACTTACTGCCCGCGAATTATTCCGACGCGCAAAATCATAGACACTAGAATACAATCCGTTTGCCTCGCGCTCCTCCACAATACTTTCTACTGCCTTCTCCCCCACACCTTTCATACCCGACATCCCAAAGCGAACTTCACCCTTTTTATTTACTGTAAAACTCAATTCAGATTCATTGATATCGGGCCCCAGCACGGGTATCCCCATCTTTTTACATTCCTCCATGAAGAAAGAGATCTTTTCGATGTTATTCTGGTTGTTCAAAACCGCAGCCATGTATTCTGCCGGGTAATTAGCCTTGAGATAAGCTGTTTGATAAGCTACAAAAGCATAACAGGTGGAATGCGATTTATTGAAGGCATATTGTGCAAAGGCCTCCCAGTCAGTCCATACCTTTTCGGCAATTTTCGGATCATGCCCGTTTGTATTACAGCCCTCCATAAACTGGGCTTTCATCTTATTCAGAACTTCAATCTGCTTCTTACCCATTGCCTTACGCAACATATCCGCATCCCCCTTACTGAAACCCGCTAGCTTTTGCGATAAAAGCATCACCTGCTCCTGATACACCGTAATTCCGTAGGTTTCTTCCAGATGCTCCTGCATGTCCATCAGATCATAACTCACAGCCTCACGGCCATGTTTACGGGAAATGAACTTGGGGATGTATTCGATTGGCCCCGGACGGTAGAGGGCGTTCATTGCAATCAGATCCTCAAACTTATCCGGCTTCAAATCACGCAGATACATTTGCATCCCGTCGCTTTCAAACTGGAAAGTACCGTTGGTATCTCCGCGCTGGTAAAGCTCAAAAGTCTTCAGGTCTTCAAGTGAAATATAATCGATATCAATGTCAACATTATGATTCTGCTTAATCAAGCGCAGAGCATCCTTGATAATGGTCAGGGTTTTCAGTCCCAGAAAGTCCATCTTTATTACACCCGCATCCTCAATTACCCTACCGTCAAACTGTGTAACCAGCAATTCAGATTCTTTGGATGTTGCTACTGGAATAATATCAGTAAGATCGTATGGTGCAATAATGATACCCGCCGCATGTACACCCACATTACGTACAGAGCCTTCCAAGATCATTGCCTCCTTCAAAACCTCCGCCTGCAAGGTCTTACCATCTCCAAGGATCTTCCTCAGGGTTTTAATGTTTTCAAAATCTTCGGGGTTCTGCTCCTTTTTAACCATATCAAGTGGAGCCGTCATCACTTGCACCAGGTTGGTACCTGGTCTATCGGGAACAAGCTTAGCAAGCATATTCGACTCGGCCAGCGGTAGGTCAAGTACCCTAGCCACATCCTTAATGCTCGATTTTGCAGCCATAGAGCCGTAGGTAATAATCTGTGCAACTTGATTTTTCCCGTATTTATCTACCACATAATCAATTACCTTCTGACGACCAGCATCATCAAAATCCGTATCAATATCGGGCATTGACTTACGATCAGGATTGAGGAAACGCTCAAACAGTAGATTGTATTTGATTGGATCGATATTGGTGATCCCGATGCAATAGGCCACTACAGAACCGGCGGCAGAACCACGCCCAGGACCTATAAATACACCCAAATCTCGTCCCGCACGGATGAAATCAGCTACTATGAGAAAGTAACCTGCAAATCCCATAGTACGGATCGTAAAGAGCTCGAAATTGAGACGTTCTTCTACCTGTGGACTAATATCTATATATCGGTCTTTAGCACCTTTAAAGGTGAGATCCTTCAGGTATTCCCATTGATTTAGATTCTCAGATTCTGCGCCTTGATGGATCTTAAATTCATCAGGAATTGGAAAATTCGGGAGCATGATGTCTCGCTTCAGTTGAAGAATATCAACTTTATCTACAATCTCATTCGTATTGTCGAGCGATTCCGGAAGATCATGAAAAACCTTCCCCATTTCTTCTTGACTCTTGAAAAAGAACTGATCATTTGGGAATCCAAAACGAAAACCCTTTCCGCTCTCCTCATCAGTAGCGATCGGCGTACTTTTCATATCGCCGGTATTCACACATAAAAGAATATCATGGGCATTAGCATCTTCTTGGTCCACATAGTGTGAATCGTTGGAGCAGATCACTTTAACATTATATTTCTTTGAAAATTTGAGCAAAACTGCATTAACAGTTTCCTGCTCAGGGATATTATGACGCTGAAGTTCGATGTAATAATCCTCACCAAAGAGGTCTAGCCACCATTTGAACTCTATTTCAGCCTCTTCCTCTCCTTTTTTCAAAATAGTCTGAGGCACTGAGGCACCTAGGCAGCAGGTAGTTGCAATCAATCCTTTATGATATTTCAGGATTAGCTCCTTATCAATACGAGGCCATTTGCTGTACAAACCTTCAATATAGCCCAAGGAACACAGCTTTACTAGGTTCTGATAACCTTCTGCATTTTTTGCAAGTAATAACTGATGATAGCGCTGATCGCGTTTCTCTTTAGTAAACTGCTTGATATTTCGGTTATCCACCACATAAAACTCACAACCCACAATGGGTTTTACCCCGTGTTTACCAGCTTCGGCAACAAATTTGAAAACCCCGAACATATTCCCATGATCGGTAATTGCCATGGCTTTCATGCCATCTTCTTTAGCCTTTTTGAAAAGTCGCGAAATATCTGCCGCACCATCCAATAATGAAAATTGTGTATGTACGTGTAGGTGCGAAAAATCAGGCATAATAATAAAATTGGGATGAATTCAAATTTACAAATCTTTTAGCCTGAGAGGAACGGTGTTGAAAAGTAAAAAATATTAACGCTAAAATTTCCAATTGAACGGTACCATTTGCCGCTTTCTACCGTTAAAATGAAATCAGGACAATTATTTTCTTAAACCTGAATCTATGTAAATCCAAACAGAATGAATACGATCAGATCCTTCAGCTTCATTGCCTTGACAATATTATTAAACAGTTGCACTTCACTTTATATGCCGAATGTTCC
>JBDNGV010000327.1:0-2134 GCA_041689125.1 Daejeonella sp. | reverse complement strand
GATTAAAATACCTTCCGAAAACATCTTCTGCATCATTTTTGGACAGGTGTATAAAACTTGTTTCCATGGCTTGCCTAATCTTAATCTAATTTAGGATTTTAGATTATGTGCAGAAAAGAAATTTGCCCATATTTTTCCACAATAATGAACCACATTCAGAAAACATCTTCCATTATTTTTCCTCCACAATCTTTATCTCCTCCTCTGTTAAACCATAAAGCTGGTAAACGAGCTGGTCGATATTTTCAATGATCGCTGAAATATCAGTACTTTGATTCTCAGACCTAACCCTATAAATGTCCTTTACTAATTTAGTTATTGATATTGAGAGGCCATTATTGACAGGTGGAATAGGAAATGAAGCAAGTTTATCTAACCCAATTTTAGCAAACACCTTTCCCTGTACTTCATATAAGATTTGATATAAAGAAGTAGCAAATTTTGAGTTCAAAATTGCAATCAGATATTCCAAAGTATAATTTGAAGCATTTTTCCGATTATATATACCATGAACCAATGAATCGAAATAGAAATTTTCTGTGTCTAAAGCAGCGAGAATTTTATCTCCTGTTTTTCTTACTACAATTTTCTTAGCTTCAAAAATATCAGAGGACCGTAAGGCAAAATCAATGCGGTTTTGAGAATTCATTCCACTTTTTGATTTAATATCTTCTAAGGTAATTGTATCTCGAATATCGTGATTATAGTTAACGTAATCACCAGACCAAGTTATCTTATACTTGTTAATGTTCCTACCCCAAATTATTGGCTTATGAAATTTAGTATATGCCGCATCGGTTATTAAGATGTGTTTTACGTTACCAGGATTTAAGCCATTTTTTAACTCATAATGATCTTTTATTGTGTCAAAAGACTTTAATTTATTAAAGATTGAAGCTAACTTGATTTGTGCTGTATTGATCTCATATTTAGTATTATATAAAAAAGATTTTTGGTCTACTTCATTTATTAAGAACTCATTTGTAATAAATTTATTAGCATTTATTAATTTAAATTTATTATTATCAACCTTGTTAAGTTCAATAATAAATATTAAGCTCTTTCCAACTTCTGCTTCGTCAAATACCTTTTCTTCACACACTACCAGTGAATTGATTTTTGTTTCAGATAATAAGAATCTTCGAAGACTACTGAAGTAAGTGTTAAACAAAAGAGAATCTGGTATGATGAAGGAAACTAATGAAGTTTTGGTTGTCACTATATCCCGAACAAACCTTTCAACAAACATGCTATAAAGATTTAACTTGTATGTTGATAAGGGATAATTAAGCTTGTAGAATCTCTCAAGGGATTTTTCTATAAGAATTCCATACGGCGGATTCCCTATCACCACATCAAAACCAACAAAATCCCCATCATCATTTAACACATCCGGGAACTCAAAGCGCCATTCAAAAGCGTTTTCGTAAATTTTGCTGTTTTTAATTTCGTCCAGTTCGTTTCTCAGCTTTTTTATTAACGCTAAATCTTTTTCATCCTTTTGTTTTTTTAATCTGCTATTCTCACTTTTATATTCCACATCTCCTTCAAACATCATTAAACCAAAGCCGCCTCTGCCTTTCCCGGTACGCAAAAAATAATCTTCTTCCACCTTGGCTAAACGTATTTTTCTCGGATCATAATTTCCAATCTCTGTTTGAAAACTACTCTTAATCGCTTCAATCAGCCCTTCCATCTCACGCTTCTCTTCCTTGCTTTTGGTGTTACGATAAGTTCGTACGGCGTGCTTATAACTTTCTATCCCAATGCTTCCGAACTTGCTCTTCTTCAACGCTTGTTTCAGATCGGCATCCAGCGCAAAGCGGCTGATGAGGGAATTGCCGGTTTTAATGTTGATGTCGATGTTTGGGAGGGTTTCAAGTTTCACCCCAAACCCCTCTCCAAAAGAAAGGGGCTTATAATAAGCATTCTTCAGCAATTCTATCCATAAACGCAGCCGGCAGATCTTAACCGAATTGGGGTTAATATCCACCCCGAACAGGCAGTTCTCTATGATGCTTTGCTTTTCGTGGAAGAGGGCTTCCTGCATTCTCTGGCTTTCCTTAGAATTTGGATTGTATTCAAATAGCTGTCCTTCTTCATCAGTAATTACCAGTTCATCGTTTACAACCTC
>JBDNGV010000326.1:0-5434 GCA_041689125.1 Daejeonella sp. | reverse complement strand
TCCAAAGTCATTGCAACCTGATGAACTTTTTGGTTTGGATGCGGTTTTATCCTTAAAAGGTTTTGCTTTGCTGGCTTTCGGTGGATTAATGGTTGGCTTCGGGTCCCGTTATGCCGGCGGATGTACTTCCGGACACGCCATTAGCGGTTTGTCTGATCTACAGATTCCATCATTGATAGCCGTAATGGGCTTTTTTATTGGAGGGTTGCTTATGACCTATTTGATTTTTCCTTTAATATTTTAAGATATGAAGTTTATAAAATTTTTATTGCTGGGTATAGTTTTTGGAATAGTAATGACTAAATCTGAAGCGGTCTCCTGGTACAGGATTCAAGAGATGTTCCGTTTTCAGGCATTTCATATGTACGGAATCATAGGAACTGCTGTTACCTTGGGAGTGGCTGTCGTTGCTTTGATCAAAAAGTTTCATATCAGAGATTTTCGTGGTAACCCGATTGTATTTAACCCGAAAGAAAAGTCTGTTGCACGTTACCTGATGGGTGGCTCGATTTTCGGATTAGGCTGGGCTTTAAGTGGTGCTTGTCCGGGGCCGATGGTAGTAAATATTGGATATGGTTATTGGGCGATGGCTATTGTGTTTTTCTTTGCAATAGTTGGAACTTATTTATATGGATTGATAAAGGATAAATTACCTCACTAAAATTTAATTCTATGTCTCAAAAGCAGGATAATGGCGATATATCTAAAGATTTACTTTCAATTATAAGAAGGCTGATTAACTTGATGTTGGTATTGATTGTTATTATAATTGCGCTCCCATTGGGTTATTATTTAATCAATCTACCTAAAACGCCTAAAATTAAGTTAGCGGATACACCAGCTTTAATAGCTGAAGTTAAAACAGCTTTTCAGGAATTTTGGATTGCGCCAGATATTAGTACTATTTCTGATGCTAAGCAAAAATCAGAGGTTGAGTATGGAAAAGAGCTAATTGCCCATACAGCTAAATATCTGGGACCCAATGGATCCGTTAGGCAAATCAGCAACGGGATGAACTGCCAGAACTGTCATTTGAAGGCCGGAACAGCAGTGTTTGCGAATAACTATGGTTCTGTAGCTTCATTATATCCTAAGTTTAGGGCAAGAAGCGGAACAGAGGAAGGTGTTGAAAAGCGGGTTAATGATTGCTTCGAGCGCAGTTTGAACGGGTCGGCTTTAGATACAGAAAGTAAAGAAATGAAGGCTATTGTAGTCTACATCAGTTTTCTTGGTAGCAATGTAAAAAAAGGTGAAAAGGCCGCAGGTTCTGGTTTTAGGGATATGGCTTATCTTGATAGAGCCGTTGATCCGGAGAAAGGAAAGGCAGTTTATACTTCAAAATGTCAAAGTTGCCACCAGTCCGATGGTTCAGGAATTTTGAATCCTGATAAAACAGAATACACTTTCCCTCCACTTTGGGGTAAGAACAGTTATAATGATGGAGCCGGTTTGTACCGCATATCAAACTTTGCCAAATATGTAAAGGATAATATGCCACAAGGTGCTACTTATGAAAATCCGATACTGAGTGATGAAGAGGCCTGGGATGTTGCCGCATATGTTAATTCACAAACACACCCACACATTAATGTTCCAAAGGACTGGCCTGATAAATCAAAAAAACCTGTTGATCATCCTTTCGGACCTTATTCGGATAAATTCACAGAACAACAACATAAATACGGTCCTTTCAAGCCTATTGCAGAAGAACAAAAGAAAAGAGCCGAAGTTGCAAAGGGAAACGCACCTAGTAAAATCTAAAAATAGAATTTCCGAATTAATCAATATGGAAAATAACAGAAGGGGTTTTTTGAGGAAAATGGGTGCCATTGGCGCAGGTGCTGCTTTGGTTTCTGCAAACCCGCTTTTGGCGATTGCAAATGAAACTTCAGACAGAAGTTCAGTTGTGATGAATGATAGTGAATTTACTATTTCAATATTGCAAACTACTGATGTTCATTGTCAGGTACATCCTCATGATGAACTTTTCTGGGAAAATGATCAGGCTGTTTTTCGTAAGACAGGAGGTTATGCTCATCTGGCAACGTACCTGAGAAAAGAGAAGAAAGGGAATCCGAATACATTTATCATTGATACCGGAGATATGTTTCAGGGCAGTGAGCTATCTGTTAAAACATCTGGCAAAGCAATGGTTCCAGTTTTAAATGGGCTGGGTTACGATCTTTATTTGCCGGGTAACTGGGAAGTGATATATTATAAAAAGGCGATGCAGACTTTATTGGGTGCTTTAAATGCGCCGAAGGTTTGTGCCAATATGTATCATGATCTGGGTAAAGGTAAAAAGGGTGAGTTAATTTTTCAGCCATACCATATCTGGAATGTTCGAGGTGTAAAAATTGGTTTTCTTGGATATACTGATCCAATGGTTCCTGTTCGTCAATCGCCTAGTTACAGCAAAGGAATTATTTATACAAAGCCTGAAGAAAATCTGGCTCATTTTGTGGATGTTCTGAGAAATCAGGAACAATGTGCCTATGTTCTGTTACTTTCTCACTTGGGACTATCACAACAGATTTATTTGGCCAATCTGCCTGAATGTGAGGGTGTAGATTATATTCTGGGAGGTGATACACATGAAAGGGTAAGAAAACCCATTCAGTGTACTTATTCAAAAGTGGTTGAACCGGGTGCTTTTGGTTCATTTGTTGGAAAACTTGAGCTGAAAATAAAAGATGGTAAGGTGATTAATGATACCTATTCCTTGGTCGAAATTGATTCTAAAAAATTTAAAGCTGACAAAGAAATCTCTAAATTAATTGAGATTCATGAGCAACCTTTTGAAAGCGATATCAATCATGTTGCAGGCTACAGCACTTTGCCACTTTACCGCTATTTTGTAATTGAAAACACGATTGACACCCTGATCTTGGATGCCATAAATTGGAAAATTAAAGAAGCTGATATTGTTTTGTCTAATGGGTTTAGATTTTGTCCGCCAAATGCCAGCCCTGATGAAACTGGTAATATCCCAATTACCAACGGTTTTATATTTGATATGCTTCCGGTTGACAGTGTGATCAGAATCGGTTCGGTTAATGGTAAACAAATTTTAGACTGGCTTGAGAAAGAACTGAATAATGTTTTCTCTAAAGATGCTTCACAACGCTTGGGTGGATGGATGATTAAGTTTAAAGGGATGAAAATTAGTTTTATGGCTTTTGAAGAAAATGGCAAAAGAATTAAGGATGTGGAGGTTAACGGCCAACCTCTAGATCAAATTAAAGCCTACCGTATCTGCGCATGCGAACGTGAGGGAGATCCTGTAGACATGCTCTGCCGTATGCGTGGTGTCTTTAACCCAACCAATACTCCTTTTACATTGCACTCTGTTTTAAAAGAATATTTAAGTGTAAATTCACCGGTAAGTCCGAGTCCAGCATTGTCTGCAAAGGTTTTAGACGCCTCTCAAACACTTCTGACACAGGTTACAGGTGTTGATTATCAATTTAGTTAATAAATTTAACATAAAATAAATTTTACAAGCCTAATTTAAAAATTAATTTTAGAAATAATGAAGAAACTCCTTTTAATCCTTGTCCTAGTTGCAATATCTAATATTATCAATGCTCAGAACATTTCTCAGGATCCTCAGGCAATTGCTTATAATGGGCTAAAGATAGTTTTTCAATTAACTTCAGCCGATACGGTAATTCATCAAACACTCATGAGTCAATTGAAGAATTACTTTGTAGTGGCACCTGATTTGAAGGTAGAGGTAGTTTGTCATGGTGGTGGATTAGGGATGCTGGTAAAAAGTACTTCCGTGGTTCAGCAAGAGATTAGGGCTTATGCCGATGAGGGCGTCAGCTTTGTTGCCTGTGAGTTTGCGATGAAAAAAAGAAAAATTACAGCAGACCAACTAGTAGCCGGCGCCGGAACTGTAATTTCAGGAGTTCTTGAAATAGCCAAAAAACAGCAGGAAGGCTGGAGCTACATCAAGCTCTAATTCCCTTAGTACATTCTTCTTTTAAATTTTTAATATGAAAAAATTCATATACGGGTTTCTTTTGCTCTTATTTTTCCAGATTCCTGATATAGTTTTAGCTCAGCATCAAGAAGTTTCTGATCGACCAGAAATGTATAAAGGAACGGGTTTGGACTCTGCCGACAGTAAATCTATATTAGGTGCTTTTAAAGGCGGACGTGTGCAGGGTCATTTCAGATATTTCAATATGGTTACCCTAAATGAGAAAGAATTAAGCGACTATTATGCCAATGCAGCAGGAGGGGGCTTGCGGTTTGAAACAGCAAAATTTCATAATTTTCAGTTCGGAATCAGTGGTTTTTACATATTTAATATCGGCTCATCAGATTTCACGAAGCCAGACCCTCAAAGCGGGCAGTTCAATAGGTATGAGATTGGATTATTTGATATTGAAAACAGCTCCAATAAAAGGGATATAGATCGCCTTGAAGAATTTTATCTTAAATATAATTACAAAAAATCTTCCATGATTTTTGGCCGCCAGTTAATAAACACTCCATTTATTAACCTTCAGGATGGCCGGATGCGCCCAACAGGAGTTGAGGGCTTGTGGGCGGAAATTAATGAGATAAAGGGAACCAAAATTGAAGCGGGCTGGTTATACGGTATTTCTCCAAGAAGTACTACCAAATGGTTTAGTGTCGGAGAAACAATTGGTATTTATTCTGCTGGTTTGAATCCTGATGGGAGGCCTTCACTTTACAGTGGTCAGATACATAGCAATGGGGTGGCATTAATTGGTGTGTCTACAGCAATTAATAAAGGGATAAAATTGTTGGGCTGGAATATGCTGACAGAAAATGTCTTTAATACGGCTATGTTGCAGACTGACTTAAGTTTTCCTTTGAAAAATCATTCGACTTTAATGGCTTCTGCACAGCTAATTAAACAAGACGCATTAAATGATGGTGGTAATTCTAATCCATCAAAATCATATTTTCAGAAAGGAACGAATTCCTTAAGCTTAGGGGTAAAGTTAGCTTGGAAAAACAAAGACTGGGAGACTTCGTTAAACTATAACCGTATCACAGCTCAGGGGAGATATCTGGTTCCACGTGAATGGGGCAGGGATCCATTCTTTACTTTTCTTCCGCGCGAAAGAAATGAAGGGTTTGGAGATCTTGATGCTGTTATGGCTAAAGTAAATTATAGTATTCCAAAATCAGGCTTCAAAACATCTGTTGCTGCCGGCTACTATCATTTGCCCGATGTGAAAAACTATGCATTGAATAAGTATGGCCTGCCTTCATATACACAGATAAATACAGATATTAGATATACCTTTATAAAGTCTTTAAAAGGTCTCGAAGCTCAGCTTCTGCTGGTTGCAAAGCTCAATAATGGCGAAACCTATGGTAACAGCAAACTTATTATCAATAAGGTAAATATGGTACAATCTAATTTTGTTCTAAACTTTCATTTTTAATG
>JBDNGV010000325.1:0-4279 GCA_041689125.1 Daejeonella sp. | reverse complement strand
TTCAACTGCAACCGCTAGTCGGGATTTAAAGTTTGCAGTAGAAAACGGACTAATTGAAAAAATTGGTAACAAAAATACATCGAGATATAAATATAAAATCAATCTTGAATGAATCCCTCGATGATCAATAAACCATGAGCTATCTAAAACTTAGATTCCGAAGTATAGTAGTCTTTCTTGTTTTTGTACTAGGCCTCAATGCTTTACAAGCACAAGTACTAGTTCATGAAGAACCCCGGCATTTTCCTGTTTTTAAAAATAAAGAAATACGTATCCTAAATGTGCTCGTTCCTCCGGGCGACACCTCTCAATATCATCTTCATAATACACCATCATTTTTTGTCCGGCTTTCTAATACCATAACCGGTTCGCAAGTTCAAGGAGAAATGCCCTTAGCCGGTAAATCTAAAGCAGGAGAAATTCGATTTGAAAATTTGGCGCCTCCAAATAGTCGTGTTCATCGTGTTTGGAACGCCGATAAAGATACTTTTCATGTTATGGACGTGGAACTATTGATGAAACAGTCGGCCTTTGATCAAAAACCATTGACATTGCCAAATCTTCAACTGGAAATTGATACAAATCGGGTAAGGGCATATCTGCTTTCTCTTGAAGATGGAATTGATTTTAAAACGAAAAATAAAAGACAATCATTGATTTTGATATCTCTAAATGCCTCCAAATCCCATACGACACATAATGGAAAAACCGAGTTTCAAACCCTTAAGCCCGGAAGCTTTTTTGTCATTAAAAGAAGGAAATCATTTTCTATAAAAAACATAGGTGTTAAGACCGTTCAGTTTGTATTGTTAGAATTGCCTCCTCAGTAATTTCTTTCATCAATATTCTTACTATTTATGGTCAATCATTAAATTGTAAGTCAGAATATTAAATTTCATAATTGAGCTGTCATAATTAAGTAACAAATTTGAACCTGGGATTTATTCCAATGCTTTTTCCATATTTTTATTCCTATTAATTATAATTTCCCTACATTAATATTTAATAAAACATTCAAAAAGTATGAAAACACTACTCATAGTACTCGCCATGTTCATTACAACGCCACCTACAATCTATACCTTCAAAGTTCAGAATATTGATGGTAAAAATCTTGATTTGAAACAATTTAAGGGCAAGAAAGTCTTGATTGTAAATACGGCATCAAAATGCGGTTATACCAAGCAATATGCTGATCTTCAGAAGCTTGCTGAAGCCTATAAAGATAAGCTAGTAGTTATCGGCTTTCCTGCTAACAACTTTGGTGGTCAGGAACCGGGTGAAAACTTAAATATCAAGGAGTTTTGCGAGAAGAACTTTGCGGTAACATTCCCACTAGCTGAAAAAAGCAGTGTAAAAGGTGACGATATCAGTCCGCTATTCAAGCACCTTACTTCCGCCGCAAATCCTGATTTTACCGGCGATATTAAATGGAATTTTGAAAAATTCCTGATTGATGAAGATGGAAATTTGATCCACCGTTTCAGGTCTGCGGTTACACCAATGTCACCCGAGTTAACAAAATATTTATAAGGGTATTTCATTGAAGAAATTCTTACTGTTGCTTTTTGTAGCGTTTACGCTATCAGAAGTGAACGCAGCTATTCCAAAGTCAAACGATGAAGATCAGCTCAAAAGCCTGGTTGATAGTTTTGCAATTGCCATTGTAAAAAAGGATAAAGCTTGGATTGTTTCCAATTTAAGCGAAAGCTGCAAAATGTATGAGCCTACAGGAAATACGCTCGATAGATCAGGTATCGTCTATACTTTTGTTGAGGGTATTTATGATATCAGTAAGTCTGCAGCTTTAAATAAGACATTTAAAATTGATGGTTCAGCTGCCGGTGGATCTGCTGATTTTGACGTGGAGGGTAAAGGGAACATAAATGGAAATCGAATGGATATTGCAGGCACCTATAAGTTCAATTTGAAATTCAGTAAAATAGATACAACCTGGAAGATCTCTGAGATTATTATTAACGAGCGTTAGATTTATTCAGAAATCTGCTTCTAAAAAAAAATGCTCCGGACTTAGTCCGGAGCATTTTTTTTATTAATTATTTAAAACGATAAGCCAAACTAGTTTGAATCACCTGATTCCTATAAATCGGAGTTTCACTAGATCCATTTTCATTGTTTTTCTGGAAATCTAGTGCATAACGACCCTGTAAACTTAACTGGTTTGTCAGATCAACACCTAATCCAAGAACTCCACCCAAAAGGCTTTTCTTAAGATTATCATTTTCCGCCCTGATCTTAGTCTGGTAGCTTGCGTCTCCTCGTGTGAATTTCTCCTTTGTAGATGCAAGGAATGAAACCTGAGGACCTGCATAAATACTAAACTTTTTACTTGGACTGAACTTGGCCAGAATTGGAATTTCAATAAAGTTTGTGGTTACTGAATATTCATTGGCTACACCCAGCAAACTTGTTCCTGTTGTTTTGTACCCTTTTTGTGAGAACATAAGTTCAGGGGAGAAGGCCAAGCCTTCAACTACCGGAATATCAACGGACAATCCGGCATTTAAACCCGGCTTAAAATCTGTATTGAAATTCCTATCATTTGTTTTGATAATATTGGAGAAGTTTACACCTCCTTTAATACCAAATGTTTGTGCTTCTGCTGCTCCTGCGAACAGTACACCTATAGCTAAAATTAATACCTTTTTCATAATGATGATTTATTTATATATAGCTCTCTTTAAGAAATAATGGTGACAAGCTGTAATATTTGATGAAATAGACTTCAGATAGACAAGAATGTCTACTATAAACCAATTCCTTTGATAAATTTGTGCTTGGATTTAGTTCAATTGTATTTTTTATCGGACGTTTTATGATGATTACTGAAGTAATTGCCTGGTCAGGGGTAATTTTTATCGTTTTGAATATAGCCGGGATTTATTTCTTGCACCGCTTTCTGAAGAAACGATTGACAGATAATCTTTCGATTTGGCTTTTCAGTGTCTGTTTAAGCCTTGGTATTACTTTTTTATTCGTTCTATTCGGCTTAATTCTATTTCTTAATTGATAATTTTACAAAATTATTCATCCCTCCAACATGTTTAAAAACTTGAAACACCTTCTTTTTTGTGTCGTATTGATAAGCCCGCTGATCGGCATTTCCCAAACCCAGAGTTCATTTATTAGTACATTGGATCAACCAAATGCTTGGGTCGACTCAGTATTTAGAAAATTAAGCAAGCGCGAACGGATCGCCCAATTATTTATGGTTAGGGCTCATACGGATAAGGGGAAAGTATTTGAAGATTCAATCGCAAAGCTAATACGTAAGGAACGGATCGGCGGACTGGTGTTTTTTCAGGGAGGTCCGGGTCGGCAGGCTGTTTTGACCAATCGTTACCAGTCTGCATCTAAAGTGCCCTTATTGATAGCGATGGATGCTGAATGGGGTTTGGGGATGAGATTAGACAGTACTACATCCTATCCCTACCAGCTCACACTCGGAGCCATACAGGACAATAAACTGATTTATGAGATGGGTAAACAGGTGGCCATGGATTTTAAACGTATTGGAATGCAGGTGAATTTCGCCCCGGTTGCTGACATCAACAATAACCCAAAGAATCCGGTTATCGGTATCCGTTCATTCGGCGATAATAAATACAATGTTGCTGCAAAAGTAAGTGCCTATATGAAAGGCCTCCAGGATAATAATGTACTGGTTAGTGTCAAGCATTTTCCTGGACATGGTGATACCGATGTTGATTCTCATTATGATCTCCCCCAGTTATCCTTTACCCGTGAGCGGCTTGATTCACTAGAATTATATCCTTTCAGAGAGTTAATAAAAGAAGGAGCCTCAGGTATCATGGTTGCACATATGAATATCCCGATTCTTGATAATACTCCTAATTTACCCTCAACACTTTCTCGTCCGATTGTTACCGGGCTATTGAAAGAGGATCTCGGGTTTAAGGGAATCATTTTCTCGGATGCCATGGAGATGAAAGGGGTTGCAAAGTTTTTCCCGGAGGGTGAAAGTGATGTGCTGGGCCTAATTGCAGGACTTGATGTTATTGAACTTTCAGGCAATTCCAAAAGAGCCGTTAAACTGGTACGTCAATCAATCAGATCAGGGCAACTTAGCTGGGAACGCATCAATTCCAGCGTCAGAAAGGTTCTGCTGGCTAAACATTGGTCAGGCTTATCGGAAAAAAGATTTATAAATCCCGATAATATTGTATCTGATTTGAATCGTCCTGAATCAATACAGCTTAATCAGCAGCTGGCGGATGCCGCAGTCACGATTCTGAAT
>JBDNGV010000324.1:0-6917 GCA_041689125.1 Daejeonella sp. | reverse complement strand
CAAATGAATATGCAGTTGCAGATCCTCTTCAAACTCCTGTAACATTTTGAACAATAATTTATAGCTCGCACAGGCATCGCTTGGTATCAAATAATCTTTACTCAGTTCACGGATTTTATCAAAAGCCCGGCCAACTTTGTCATGATCTTCTTCCAGTTCCTCTACTAAACTGGCTAAATCCTTTCCCTTTTTGATTAAAGGAAGGCTTCCCTTTCTGGCTTCAACAATTTCTTTAATGTAGGTAAAGAGTGCATGCTCCTGCTGCACCAGATGTTCAGAAAGTTCTTTATTAATCTCCGCAACCAGCTTTTGTATTGGTAAAAGTTCCGGATGTTGGATAACCATCTACCTGTGCAACCTTTGAAGCATATGTTATTAGCTCCGGCAAATACTTTCTCACATAAAGATGATGGGTATTCACAATATAATCACTTAGAAAATCTATGCTCCAGTCATTAAAAGAGATGTTGCTCGCTTTGTTTTCAGTTTCGATCTTCCTTAATTCTGATTGTACTTTTGTGGCATCAATGTTCTTTTCAGGACAAACCTCCGCGATGGTTTTTTTACCGCCACAACAAATTCGATTCCGTATTTTTTTAAAACCTCAACCTTACGTAAGTCTTTTACTGCAATCTCGCCTATGGGGTTTCCTGACCATCTTCTCGTTTCGTTACCTTAACATCCCACCATTCAGGACCCTCTTCAAGGTATTCCCATTTAAAAATATCTCCTCTTTCTCCGAGAAGCTGATAGTAGACCGGTTTTGGATCATGATCATTGTGAATAGTTAGGCTTTCACCACTTTTTAGACTGTCAAAAACCCTGAATATAGTAGGGTGTTTTAATTTTGGTTCGATCAACGTAACATCGATAAAGTGGTTTTCTAAGATTTCCATATTGGGTAGAATTAGTTTACGAATCAAATGTAATACAATAAAAGTATTTAAGTACTTTTATACTTAATATTTTACAATTCTATGGGAATCTGCATGAATATCCCTCAAATTATCCTATTTTTGCTTATGAATTGAAGATCACTTTGTAGGTGATCATTTGAATACAATTAAATTATAACTTATAAATCATTTTGTAGATGATCAAGATCACTCTTCCTGACGGTTCCGTGCGTGAATACGAACAGGGAACCACCGCATATCAAATCGCACTTTCAATTTCTGAAGGATTAGCTAGAAATGTTTTAGCCGCAGAGGTTAACGGACAAGTATGGGATTCAAGTCGCCCGATTGAAACTGATGCCAAGTTAAAACTACTTACCTGGAATGATCAGGATGGAAAGGCTACCTTCTGGCATTCATCAGCACACGTAATGGCAGAAGCCCTCGAGGCATTATATCCGGGAACCAAATTCGGTATTGGTCCGGCAATTGAAACCGGATTTTATTATGATGTCGATTTCGGAGACCGTGAATTTTCATCCGATGACTTTAAACAGATCGAAGAAAAGATTCTTGAACTTTCCAGACAGAAATTTGACTTTTCAAGAAAAGCAGTTTCTAAGGCTGATGCGATTAAATACTTTACTGAAAAAGATGATGAATATAAGTTGGATCTTATAAAAGATCTAAGCGATGGTTCGATCACTTTTTATACACAAGGGAATTTTACTGATTTATGTCGCGGACCACATATTCCGAATACAGGATTCATAAAAGCAGTAAAGCTGATGAATGTGGCAGGAGCATACTGGAGAGGGGATGAGAGCAGAAAACAATTGACCCGAATTTACGGAGTAACTTATCCGAAACAAAGCGAACTGAGCGATTACCTGCACATGATCGAAGAAGCGAAAAAACGCGACCATCGTAAACTGGGTAAGGAACTGGAGCTTTTTGCTTTTTCAGAGAAAGTGGGTATGGGATTACCCTTATGGCTTCCAAAAGGTACCGCATTGAGAGAAAAACTTGTAAATTTCCTTCAGCGAGCACAGGTTAAATCAGGATATGAACAGGTTATTACTCCCCATATCGGCCATAAGAATCTGTATATCACCTCTGGGCATTACGAGAAATATGGTGCTGATTCATTTCAGCCAATAAAAACTCCGCAGGAAGGGGAGGAGTTCTTTTTAAAACCAATGAACTGTCCGCACCATTGTGAGATTTATAAAACCAAACCACGTTCCTACAAGGATCTTCCGGTTAGGTACGCAGAATTCGGAACAGTTTACCGTTACGAACAGAGTGGCGAATTGCATGGTCTGACAAGAGTTCGTGGCTTTACACAGGATGATGCACATTTATTTTGTCGCCCGGATCAGGTGAAGGAAGAATTTAAAAAGGTAATTGACCTGGTTCTTTATGTCTTTAAGGCCTTAGGATTTGATGATTATACAGCTCAAATCTCATTACGAGATTCTGATAATAAAGCGAAATATATTGGCAGTGATGAAAACTGGCAATTGGCCGAATCGGCGATCATTGAAGCAGCAGAAGAGAAAAGATTAACAACCGTTATTGAATTTGGAGAAGCTGCATTTTATGGCCCCAAACTTGATTTTATGGTGAAAGATGCACTTGGAAGAAAGTGGCAACTGGGAACCATTCAGGTTGATTACAATTTACCTGAACGTTTTGAATTGGAATATACCGGAAGCGATAACCAGAAACATCGTCCGGTGATGATACACAGAGCACCTTTTGGCTCATTGGAACGTTTTGTAGCTGTATTGATTGAGCATTGTGCCGGTGAATTTCCATTATGGTTAACTCCAGAGCAATTTATCGTTCTTCCGATCTCCGAAAAATATGAGGATTATGCAAAAAAAGTTTTAGAATCGCTTAATAATTCCGATATTCGCGGCTTGATTGACTCTCGTGACGAGAAGATTGGCCGCAAAATTAGAGATGCGGAAGTGAAGAAGATTCCATATATGCTCATAATTGGTGAGAAGGAAATGAATGAAGGCACGGTATCTGTCAGAAGACATGGAGAGGGAGATATAGGTAGTATGAAGATTGAAGAGTTTAGTAATCAATTAGTTAAAGAAATAACAATTTAAGTAAATATAATTTGGCATTAGGAAGACCAGGCTTTAATAGGGGACCACGACCTCCATTTAAAAAGAAAGAAGCAGAACACAAGATCAATGATTTGATCAGAGCGCCTGAAGTGCGCTTAACTGGTGATAACGTGGAAACGGGTATTTATCCGTTCAGAGAGGCCTTAGCTATGGCTATTGAACAGGATCTTGACCTTGTTGAGATTTCCCCTAATGCAGTTCCGCCCGTTTGTAAAATTGTTGATTACAACAAGTTTATTTATGAGCAGAAGAAAAAAATGAAGGAAATTAAGTCCAATGCAAAACAAACGGTCATTAAAGAGATTCGTTTTGGACCTAATACCAATGACCATGATTTTCAGTTCAAACTCAAACATGCCATTGGATTCCTCGAAAATGGAGAAAAAGTGCGTGCTTATGTTCACTTCAAAGGACGTGCAATTGTGTACAAAGAGCAGGGAGAGATCCTTTTATTAAAGTTTGCACAGGCTTTGGAGGATGTGGGAAAAGTAGAACAGCTTCCTAAATTGGAAGGAAAGCGTATGTTTCTTACTGTTGCTCCGAAACATGCAGGAAAAAAATAATTCAATTTGTCGATTTGTCTGTTAGGCATCTCGCACATTGACAAATAGACAAATAAAATAATAGACAAATAAATATAATAGAGTTATGCCAAAAATGAAAACGTGCTCCAGTGCAAAAAAGCGTTTTAAGCTTACTGGAACAGGTAAAATCAAAAGAAAGAACGCTTTCAAGAGCCACATCTTAACCAAGATGAGCAACAAACGTAAGCGTGCTTTGGGTCAGACAAGTTTAGTTTCTGACGCTGATATGGGCAACGTAAAACGTATGCTTACAATCGGCAAATAATCAACAAATTAATTTAACCAGGTATCAGGTTTTAAAGTTTCTTAAAAGGGACACCGCTTACCAAAAAACAACACAACATGCCACGTTCGGTTAACGCAGTAGCGTCAAGAAGAAGAAGAAAAAAGGTCTTAGATTTAGCCAAAGGCTATTGGGGATCAAGAAGCAAGGTTTTTACCGTAGCTAAAAACACAGTAGAAAAAGGTTTGCAATATGCCTACCGTGACCGTAAAACCAAGAAAAGAGAATTCAGAGCATTGTGGATTCAGCGTATTAACGCTGGTGCACGTCAGCACGGACTATCTTACTCTGTATTAATGGGTAAATTAACAGCAAAAGGAAACGAATTAAACCGTAAAGTATTAGCAGATCTTGCTATGAATCATCCGGAAGCTTTTAAAGCAGTAGTTGATACAGTAAAATAGTTTTAAATTATAGAATTAGAAAAAGGAGCCAAGTGCTCCTTTTTTTTGCTCTGAACTTTGGTAAATAGCATGAAAAAGAGACGAAACAGAGATTCAATAAAAAAAACGCCATTGGTAATAAACCAATAGCGTTCAATTTATTCCATTTTATTTTGTTATTTCTCTTGCAGAACTTTCGTTACCAGAGCAGCTGCTTCCTTCAAAAGGATAGCTGAATAAACCTTCAATCCCGATTCATCGATCAGTTTCTTAGCTTCTACGGCGTTTGTTCCTTGTAAACGAACAATGATTGGCACCGGAATATTTCCGATCTCCTTGTAGGCATCAATCACTCCCTGAGCTACACGGTCGCAGCGTACAATACCACCGAATATATTGATTAGGATCGCTTTAACATTCGGATCAGAAAGAATAATGTTGAATCCTGCTTTTACGGTTTCAGCATTAGCTGTTCCACCCACATCTAGGAAGTTTGCCGGTTCACCACCAGCCAGTTTAATGATATCCATAGTAGCCATCGCAAGTCCTGCACCATTAACCATGCAGCCTACATTACCATCAAGCTTTACGTAGTTCAGGTTGGATTTACTAGCTTCAACTTCAGTTGGATCTTCTTCGCTGGTGTCGCGCAATGCAGCATAATCCGGGTGACGGAATAATGCGTTATCATCTAGATTTACTTTAGCATCAACTGCGAGTATTTTATTATCAGATGTCTTCAGAACAGGATTGATCTCAAACATAGCAGAATCTGTTCCTTCATAAGCTTTGTACAATGAAGCGATGAACTTGATCATATCTTTAAAAGCATCACCGCTTAAACCCAGATTGAAAGCAATTTTACGTGCCTGAAATCCCTGAAGACCAACCTTAGGGTCAATTTCTTCTTTGAAGATAAGATGAGGAGTATGCTCTGCAACTTCTTCAATATCCATACCGCCTTCGGTAGAATACATGATAATATTGCGTCCTTTTGAACGGTCGAGCAGTACACTGATATAGAATTCTTTAGTTTCACTTTCACCTGGATAGTAAACATCCTGAGCGACTAAAACTTTACTTACAAGCTTACCTTCTGGTCCTGTTTGAGGAGTCACTAATTGCATTCCGATAATTTGTCCTGCTTTTTCTTTAACTTCTTCCAAATTCTTTGCCAGCTTAACACCACCACCTTTTCCTCTACCTCCCGCATGAATTTGGGCCTTAATAACAACCCAGTCTGAATTGTAATCTACTTTTAGCTTCTTTGCGGCCTCAACAGCCTGGTCTGCAGTATCAGCAACAATGCCTTCCTGAACTCTTACCCCAAAGCTTTTTAAAATTGCTTTTCCCTGATATTCGTGAATATTCATTTACTTATTATTTGACGTAAAACTACGTTTTTATTGCAAAACTGAAAACAGTCAGGGCTGTTTTTTTAAAAATTAAACCTATTATTTTACAAGAAGCCAAACATTAGCAAACAATTCGCACATTTGCGTATTCATAAGATCAATATTCATGCTTCAGGCTAAGGGAATTCAGAAATCATACGGTAATTTGCAGATTTTAAAGGGTGTAGATCTGGAAGTTAAGAAGGCTGAAATTGTTACTATTATTGGTGCATCCGGCGCCGGTAAAAGCACATTACTTCACATTATAGGTACCCTCGACCGCTCTGATAAGGGTATTGTTTTATTGAATAATATTGACGTTAATTCTCTGTCTTCAAAGAAACTTAGTGCCTTTAGAAATGAGCAGATTGGATTTATTTTTCAGTTTCATCATTTGTTACCTGAGTTTTCAGCTATGGAAAACATCTGTATTCCAGCATTTATTGCAAAAAGGGGTAAAAGAGAAGCCGAATACAAGGCCATGGAACTCTTAGAGCTTCTTGGATTAAGGGAACGAGCCAATCATAAACCCAATCAACTTTCTGGAGGTGAACAGCAACGTATAGCGGTAGCACGGGCGATGGTCAATAATCCGGCAATTATTCTGGCAGATGAACCTTCAGGCAATCTGGATTCTGCAAATGCCGAAGGTCTGCATCGCTTATTTGTTGATCTACGTAACAACTTACAACAGACCTTTGTTATAGTTACTCATAATGAGCACCTAGCTGCCATGGCAGATCGAAAGGTATTAATGAAAGATGGTCTGATAATTAATTATTAATGGCCATTTTGATAACTGCTGCATCTTTCTCCATTGCATATAAACTGGAGAGATCCCTAGATGAGTCTGAAGTATATTTTGCTGAGCAAATTGAAATGCCATCAATTCCCGGTAAAAAGTTCATTCGTATCCCTGAAGTTTCATCACTAATTTTTACAAGTGAAATACTAAAAATATGCCTTGATTGTAGTATAGTTAAAATTTTTCCGCTAAAAGAAGCTGAAATTAAAGAATTATCTAAAGCAAATCAGCTTTTTGAAGAATATGGAATTAATATCATAATACTGTCAAATGAATGGATTATATGAGCTTGATTAAACGATTTGAAAGCTGATTTGTCTAAATTTTATCTTCTTTCGATCAGTCTTTTGTCTGTGAGAGAATTAGCCCTAGAAAATTTTGGATAATAAAAGATTGGTATTTTTACCTAGCAAAAGAATTAAGTAATT
>JBDNGV010000323.1:0-7231 GCA_041689125.1 Daejeonella sp. | reverse complement strand
GCAACTATTTTCAGAGACATGCGTGATAATTTCAGTGCCGAAATGTGGAAGGAAATGGGCTTTTTTGATAAACCTGACCTCTTTGCTAGGACTGAAACCCCAATAAGCATCATTATACTTGTCCTGATTGGAAGTATGGTGTTGATAAAGGATAGTTTTAAAGCCTTTATGCTTTCCCATATTTTCATTGGACTTGGTTTTGTACTTGCAGGAATATGCTCTTTCCTTTTTATCAGCGGAGCTCTAGCGCCTGTATGGTGGATGACTCTCGTTGGACTCGGTTTATATATGGTTTATATTCCTTTTAATTCCGTGTTTTTTGAGCGTATGATTGCAACTTTTAAGCATACAGGGAATGTGGGTTTTCTGATCTATCTTGCAGATTCTTTCGGCTATGTTGGGAGTGTTGGGGTTATGCTCAGTAAAGAGATCTTCAAAGTTCAGCTGAATTGGGTAACATTTTTCTCCAATAGCGTGATTTGGCTATCGGTTGCCGGACTAGGGCTGACTGTATTTTCATTTATTTACTTTTATACAAAATATAAGGCTTTGGCTTTAAATAAGTCCTTCCTTGAATATTAATTTAGGGAATATTTTTTTCAATAATGGATAAACAACTCATTGAACAAGTTCTTCAGGAATACGGATTTCAAACTGATCAGGTTAATTTTAAGCTCTTTGGAACAGGGCATATCAATTCAACTTGGCTAATTGGTATTCAAAATAGTTCAGAACAATACATATTGCAGAGTATTAATAGAAATGTATTTAAAGAGCCTGAAATCATTGCTAACAACGTAAAGCTGCTTTCCGATTATCTTAAAAAACATAATCCTGATTATCTGTTTGTGGGGGCCATTCCAACGAAGGATGGGAGCGAAATGGCCTTCGTTGGTGATATCTATTGGAGGCTGACCAATTTTATTAAAAATTCAATTTCATTCGATACATTAAGTGATCCTGATCAGGCCTATGAAGCTGCAATGCAGTTTGGCAGATTAAACAGGTTACTCTCAGATTTTGATGCATCTAAGCTGAAAGAAACTATTCCTGGTTTTCACGATCTGGGCTTGCGCTATCGACAATTTGCTGAAGCGCTTGAGAATACCACAGAAACGCTAAAACAAAAAGCCGGCCTTGAAATTCAAAAGGCCAAATATTATTCCTTTATTCTCGATTATTTTAATTCGTTTAAGAATTCACCTGATTTTCCTAACCGTGCCATGCATCATGATACAAAAATCAGCAATATGCTGTTCGACAAGGATACCATGAAGGGCATCTGCGTAATTGATTTGGATACTATGATGTCGGGGAAGTTCATTTCAGACCTAGGTGATATGATGCGGACTTATTTATGTGCATTTTCAGAAAACGAACCTGATGTTGATAAAATATTTATTCGGATAGAATATTTTGAGGCTATAATCAGGGGATACTTGAAAGAAATGGGCTCCATATTGTCTGAAGTTGAAAAGGATCTGACCTTGTTTTCAGGGAAGTATCTGATTTACATGCAGGCAATTAGGTTTTTAAGTGATTTTCTGAATGGGAATATATATTATCCCATCGCTTATCCGGAGCAAAACCTCGATCGGACAAGAAACCAGTTTAAATTATTAGCCGAATTCTTTGAAAAAGAGAAAATTCTTGTAGATATCGTAAATAGGTGTTTAAAAGACAATCAAACTAATATTTAGTATATTGTTTGCTCTAAATTCTGTAAATATATTTTTTGTACTTATTATGAAAAATTAAATTGCATGATTTTAATTTTGTTTTTTATATATTTATTTATTGCAAATAAATATAAGTAATTTGCAATAACACTTAACAAATTAATCAACTAAACTATTTATTAATGGAAACCGGTACAGTAAAATTTTTCAACGAGTCCAAAGGATTTGGATTTATTACCCAAGTGGATGGCAAAGAAATTTTTGTTCACGTAAGCGGACTTAAACAGGATATAAGACAAAATGATAAAGTAGAGTTCGATGTTGAAGAAGGCAAAAAAGGCTTAAGCGCAGTTAATGTAAGACTTGCTTAAACTTTTACTTTATTCTAATCGGATATTTATCCTAAAAAAGAAGCCGTGCTAAACTATTTCAGCACGGCTTTTTGATTCATTAAAAAACTCGAGCTTTGTCTTTATCTGCATTCAGAAATACAAAGTGATTGTCAAATACATCGAGTTTTATTCTGCTTTCCTTATCTATTTTTCCGGAAAGGATTTCTTTTGACAATTCGTTCAAAATTCTCTTCTGAATTACTCTTTTCAATGGCCGTGCTCCAAATTGCGGATCATAACCTAATTGTGCCAGCCAATCTAATGCTTCCTCAGAAGCTTCAATTTCAATTCCCATATCTGCGAGCGTGTTTTGCACACCTTTGAATTGAAGAGTTACAATATCCCTGAGTTCGTTCCGATTAAGTGGGGTGAACATAATCAATTCATCGATCCGGTTAAGAAATTCAGGTCTGATGGTTTGCTTCAAAAGTTCAAACAGTTCAGACTTTGTTTTGGCGATTACTTCATCCCTGTTGTTATCGTTCAGATCTTTAAAATTATCCTGAATCAAGTGAGATCCAATATTAGAAGTCATAATGATAATTGTATTTTTGAAATCAACCAAACGTCCTTTATTATCGGTCAATCTTCCATCATCCAATACCTGCAATAGTATATTAAATACGTCAGGATGTGCTTTTTCTATTTCATCCAGCAGTATTACAGAATAGGGTTTTCTTCTTACCGCTTCTGTTAACTGGCCGCCTTCATCGTATCCAACATATCCTGGAGGCGCTCCAATCAGTCTGGAAACTGCATGACGCTCCTGATATTCGCTCATGTCAATCCGGATCATTGCATGTTCATCATTGAATAGATAATCCGCTAATGCCTTAGCAAGCTCGGTTTTTCCAACACCGGTGGTTCCAAGGAAAATAAATGATCCAATTGGTTTCCGTTTATCCTGTAATCCGGCGCGGGACCGGCGAATAGCATCCGAAATGGCTTCTATGGCTTCATTCTGACCTGCAATGCGTTTATGCAGTTCTACTTCCATATGGAGCAGTTTTTCGCGTTCACTTTGGATCATTTTGGTAACTGGTACACCTGTCCAGCGTGAAACAACACCTGCAATATCTTCTGATGTCACTTCTTCTTTCAGCATTCGGTTGTCGACCTGAGTTTCGGCAAGCTGTTGCTTCAACTGCTCAACCTTATCCTGGGCTTCCTTGATCTTACCATATCTCAGTTCAGCTACCTTGCCATAATCTCCTGCACGTTCGGCTTGATCTGCTTCTAGTTTAAAAGTTTCTATTTGCTCCCCCTGATTATTAATCGCATCTACAAGATCTTTTTCAGCCTTCCAGCGTGCTTTTAGTGAATCCCGTTCACTTGAAAAGTTGGCGATCTCTTCTGAAAGTTCTTTTACTTTCTTCTCGTCATTCTCTCTCTTTATAGCCTCACGTTCAATCTCCAGCTGCATAATCTTGCGATTTAGTTCATCCACTACTTCAGGCACCGAGTCCATTTCTAAACGTAGCTTTGAAGCAGCCTCATCCATAAGATCAATGGCCTTGTCAGGTAGGAAGCGATCTGAAATATAGCGCTGTGATAATTCAACAGCGGCAATAATAGCTTCGTCTTTGATTCTTACCTTGTGGTGCGTCTCGTATCTTTCTTTTAAACCTCTTAGAATAGAGATTGCATCTTGAGTATTTGGCTCATCTACCATTATTTTTTGAAAGCGACGTTCTAATGCCTTGTCTTTCTCAAAGAATTTCTGATATTCATTAAGTGTTGTTGCACCAATAGCGCGCAACTCTCCACGTGCCAGTGCCGGTTTGAGAATATTAGCAGCGTCCATGGCTCCTTCTCCGCCTCCTGCACCTACCAGAGTATGAATCTCGTCAATGAAAAGGATGATTTCACCGTCACTCTGCGTTACTTCCTTTATAACTGCTTTCAAACGTTCTTCAAACTCACCTTTATATTTGGCTCCGGCAATTAAAGCCCCCATATCTAAGGAGAAGACAGTTTTGCTTTTCAGATTTTCGGGTACATCACCTTGAATTATTCTGTAGGCTATACCTTCTGCAATGGCAGTTTTACCCACTCCCGGCTCACCGATCAGAATCGGGTTATTCTTTGTGCGTCGTGACAGAATCTGAATCACTCTTCTAATCTCTTCATCACGGCCAATTACAGGATCGAGCTTGCCCGATTCAGCATATTCATTCAGATTACGGGCGTATTTATTCAGGGCATTATAGGTAGCTTCGGCGTTCTGATCAGTGACTCTTGTATTTCCCCGAAGCTCAAGAATGGCTTTTTTTAAATCCTTTTGGTTTACACCAGCATCTTTTAAAATTGAGCTAACCTTGTCGCCGGTTTCAAGCAATCCTAAAAGGACATGTTCTACAGAAACAAATTCGTCCTTAAATTCTTTCAGGTAAGAAGCTGCTTTCTGTAATGCCGAATTGGCACCCGAGGATAGATAAATCTCAGATCCACTGACTTTAGGAAAACTTTGGATCTGAGCATCAATTACCTCAGAGATCCTGTTAATATTGACATTCAGTTTTTTCAGAAGGTAGATGATCACATTCTCATCAACACTTAACAGTCCTTTAAGTATGTGTGCAGTCTCTATTGCCTGCTGCTGGTTGCCGCTTGCTATTTCGGAAGCTTTCTGAACTGCATCCTGTGCTTTGATGGTAAAATTGTTAAGATTCATATCACTTTAGTAACAAAACAAAGGCCAATATTGTTTAGTTCTTAACGACCTGAATATTTGTCTGAATAAAATATTTTTAACTGACTAAATTGCTGATATTGAATAGTTTATCTGAAATATTGTCTTTACAGTTTGCTTTAATAAACCAATCCAAATATGGTCAGTGCTATTATTAAAGACGTTATGGCCTGGGCAAGTACAAATTTAAAAGGGCTGAAATAAGTCTTCCTTTTACCTTCATTATACTCCTTTGCAATGATGCCAGGCTTAACTAAAAGCTTCGGTATTAAATAAAAGAAACCTTTATCTGTAGGTGTAAACGAATGAAAAAATGATGGATCGCGTGTTTGGTTGTCAAGCGGTGGGTTGATGTATCCTGTCCGCATGATCTGTAGAAATTATCGGATCTTTCAAATTCTCTTCTGCAATTAAGACATTCCATAAGTGTCATTGAGATTTACTGAAAGTTAGGAGGAATTGAGCAAATTAGCAAATTTGGAAATGGGCAAATTAGCTTATTCTATCCATAGCCTTGTTTCATTTTATTAATTCTCAACCTTCCAAAGACTTTTTCAAAGCCCCTGCTTCATAATCTACGAGTTTTTGTAGCGGACCTGAAACAATCATTTTCATCATCATATTCAGATCAGCAGAAATAGTGTAGATGGCTTCTGTTTTTCCATCACCAAGGTCATTGAGGGTCCACTTTAGTTCCAATTCAAATGGAGCTTCTTCTAATGGCTTGACAATAATTTCCTTATTTTTAGTAATTGATGAAACCTTTAATGACAGTTTTGCCATATTTTGTATGGTGAATCGGGCCTCATCTTTTGTAGAAGACCAATTGTAAATATTATCTGGCATCAGCTGTTGATGGTTGTTCAAGTCGGCAAGGAAGTCGAACACCTCGCTAACCGGTTTATCGATAGATACTGCACTTTCAATGTTCGTCATTTGATTTGGTTTAGCTTTCTAAGGTATTTCCCCAGTTCTGAGGATCTTCGCGCCATTTTCTTAATAATTTCAAATCTCCTGCAGAAACAAAACTGTGTTCAGCGGCATAATTAATTAAAGCATTATAATTTGATAGTGTTACGAAACGACATTTTGCATTTTTGAAATTTTCATCGGCAGCGTCAAAGCCATAGTTAAAAATTCCTACTAATCCTGCTACTTCACAACCAGCATCCTTCAGTGCCTGAACTGCCTGTAAACTACTATTTCCGGTGGAAATAAGGTCTTCAACAACAACAACCCTCTGGCCCGGTGAAAATTCGCCTTCAATCAGGTTTCCTCTGCCGTGCTCTTTAGCTTTTGCCCTCACGTAAATGAATGGAAGCCCCAATTCTTGTGCAACTAGAACCCCTTGTGGAATCCCTGCAGTTGCTACCCCAGCTATTACTGCAACAGATCCAAATTCTTCCTGAATTAGGGTTGTAAGTTTTTGGCGAATATAAGTACGTATCGATGGATGTGATAGAGTGATGCGATTATCGCAGTAAATTGGGGATTTCCAACCTGAAGCCCACGTAAAAGGATTATTGGGTTGTAATTTAATTGCTTTAATTTGTAGCAAAAATTCAGCTACTTTTTGTTCAATCTCACTTTTATTAGTCATGGCTCAAATTTATAAAATTTATATAAACGAAGTAGTTTTAATACTGACAGATTCTCAACCATCAGAAATTCAAGAATATCAGGTGCTTAAAGTCACGGAGTTTATTTTTTTTAAGTTTTATGAACAGGCTAAGAAGGTTAATAGTCATAAAATATTTCTCCTTTTGAGTAAAGATTTTAGGTTGCATTTCAATAAAATTAAGAATTCAATGAAAATGATAAAGGCTGCAGGTGGCCTTGTGTGTAATGAAGAGATGAAATATCTCTTCATTTTTAGAAATGGGAAGTGGGATCTTCCAAAGGGAAAGCTGGATAGCGGAGAAACCGCCAAAGTAGCTGCGGTTCGTGAGGTGCAAGAAGAGTGTGGTCTTCATATCAAGAGTCTAGAGGATAAGATTTGTAACACGTATCATATTTATGAAATGAATAAAGAGCAAATATTAAAAAAAACTGCTTGGTACCATATGAAAGCCGTTAAGCAGGATAAGTTGATACCTCAGCTTGAAGAAGGAATCACAGATGTACGATGGCTTGCTCCGGGCGATTTTATGATGATTAGGCAGAATACCTATCCTCTGATTAGAGATTTGCTCAATAGCATAGAGTTACCTAACAACCGGAGTTCGATATAAAATCTTGCTGGGTACTATTTGATTTGAATAATTTTCATTTGTTTTAGAAAGCAGGGTCTGTGCTTCTTCGGTGGCTTCAATCCCGTGTTCTGCCGTTTTTTTGCAGCAGATTTAAAAGATATCATGAAATTCAATTGCAAAAAGATACAGCTGCCACCCGGGTTTATTTTAAATGGCTTTCGTCCTTTTGTCGGGCTGCCCCTCCCTATGAAATACCGCTTTGGGTAAAATAAACCT
>JBDNGV010000322.1:0-1516 GCA_041689125.1 Daejeonella sp. | reverse complement strand
TGATAATCCAATGAAAGGCAACCTGGTTTGGGCCTGGGGCTTTCGTAATATACAGGGCATGGTATTTTCTAAAAGTGGTCAACTCTATACCTCTGAGCATGGTGATGCTACCGATGATGAGATTAACTTGATCGGAAAGGCAAAAAATTACGGTTGGCCAACGGTACAGGGATTTGCTGAAACTGTACAAGAAAGCACATTCAAAGGTCTGCACAATACGGCTGATCCTCTTAAAGCATGGACTCCAACGATAGCTCCTGCGGGTCTCGATTATTATTCTTCTGATAAAATTCCTGCATTAAAAAATTCACTTTTACTGGTTACTTTAAAAGGAAAGAGCCTTAGAGCATTGAAGTTGGATAATGATGGCAAAAAGATTCTTAATGAACAAGTCTATTTTGAAAATAAATTCGGAAGAATCAGAGACCTTTGTATTTCTCCGGCAGGGGATATTTATCTTGCAACCAGCAACCGCGATTGGAATCCGGTTTCAGGTTTTCCTTTGCCTTCTGATGACAGAATTATCAGAATTTCAAAACTGGATCCTTCAAATCCGCAAAACATGCTCTCATCTATCCCTCCGGGCTCGAAATCTGCGCAATTATACCAGCAATATTGTGCTTCCTGTCATAAAGATAATGGCATGGGTGTAAAAGGTGTATTTCCTTCTTTACTGACTTCTCTGCTTGTGGTTAATAATCCTAAAGAACTTATAAAAAAGGTATTGACAGGTTCAAATGGCCCAGCCACAATCAATGGTGTTAAATATGATACTCCAATGCCCTCATTTGCCTTCCTAAAAGATGAGGATTTGTTGGATATCATGACCTATGTACGTTCTTTGGGTTCCAATCATGCTATCCCATTTAAACCCGAATTAATTAAAGAGGTACGAACCGCTCTTAATAAATAATTTATTTAAATACTATCCCAAATTGAGATCAATAAGCTTACTAATACTTTTTTCCCTTAGTTCATTTTCAATACAAGCACAAAATTCTGATGCACGTTTAACGAATCTAGGTTCCCAGATAAAGGCAGCGATGATTCAGGGCAGTATTTTTATTCAGGATGACAAGGGGAAACCTTTTATTTACACTGTTGTCCGAGGAAATCCTGCACATCTGGTAGCTTTCAATGAAGAAAATCATGAAATGATATTGGATCAACCTTTGCCCGGAACTGATGGGGCATGGGATATGGAACTATCTTCTGATGGTTGGCTTTATATACCGGGAGCAAAGGGAACACTCTACAGGCATTTTCCCGGATCAGCAACAGTTGAGAATCTTGGTGTGGTCTTGCCCGGAGAAACGACAGTTTGGAACCTTGCCTCAGGAAAGAACGGTGAGGTATTCGGTGCTACCTATCCAGGATGCAGGGTATTCCGCTATCACCCGAATGATGGCTTTAGCGATGTAGCTAATGGACCCTTGATTGAAGGGGAAAGCTATGTCAGAAGCTTGGTTTATTATGAGAAAACCGGAAAACTTTATGCTGGTGTCGGTTCTCATGC
>JBDNGV010000321.1:0-28317 GCA_041689125.1 Daejeonella sp. | reverse complement strand
GTAGCCACTTTTGGCGAAGGCACTCCGGTCTTGTGCGATGGCAGGGGGAGGTTTTACTTTGGAATTAGAGTAGAAAATTGAGTTGAAGAATTTTCAGATGATAACTAAACTTGAATCTTGACTCAAATTCCAGCTTTCCGCTTTTAGCTTTAAACTTTTAGCTTCTTTCAATCCACTTCCTCGCATTCACAAATGCTTCAAGCCATGGAGAAACTTCGTCCAATTGTCCTCTATCTGGATAATTAGCCCAATTCCAAGGGAAAGTTGAACGCTCAATATGCGGCATCATCACCAAATGTCTTCCCGTCGCGTCACACATCATTGCAGTATTGAAATCTGAACCGTTCGGATTTGCAGGATAGCTTTCATAGCCATATTTAGCCACGATATTATATTTTTCTTCGCCGTAAGGCAAATTAAATTTACCCTCCCCATGCGAAATCCAGACCCCTAAAGCGGCTCCTTCCAGTGAAGAAAGCATCACTGAATTGTTTTTCTGAATAATTACCGAAGTAAATCCGCTTTCATGTTTATGAGATGTATTATGATGCAGCTTACCATGAACTTCATGTTCAGGATTGATCAATTCCAGTTCCATGAATAACTGGCAGCCATTACAAATGCCTACAGATAAGGTATCCTCACGCTTAAAGAAATTTTTCAGGACTGTATTTGCTTTTTCATTATATAAAAAAGCGCCGGCCCAGCCTTTTGCTGAGCCCAATACGTCAGAGTTCGAAAACCCTCCAACTGCTCCGATAAACTGAATATCTTCTAATGTTTCTCTGCCTGAGATCAAATCGGTCATGTGGACATCCTTTACGTCAAATCCTGCCAGAAACATTGCATTTGCCATTTCTCGTTCAGAATTACTTCCCTTTTCGCGAATGACAGCTGCTTTTGGCCTTTTCGTTCCTTTGGCAATTACAGGTAATTTACCATTGAAATACGCCGGAAAATTGAATTGTAAAGGCTGGCTTTTGTAATTGGAATAACGCTCCTGAGCCATTCCATGCTTAGATTGTTTGGAATCTAAAAGAAAGGAGGTTTTGTACCAAGTATCTCTTATTTCCGAAATGTTAAAGCTGAATGTATCGGAATTGTTTTTAAAATGAACGTCATTACCTATGGCAATAGTGCCTATTTTAAAGATCTCAATATCATGTTGATCAAAAACAGTTTTTATAGATTCATCAGCCTGAAAAACTACCGAGATGTTCTCGTTAAATAATGCTCTCACAGTATCCTTTTCATTTAATGGACTCAGGTCATAATTTGCTCCAAGATTTACTTCCGCAAAACTTAATTCTAGTAAAGTGGTTATCAAACCTCCACTTCCCACATCATGACCTGCATTGATTTTACGCTCATTTATCAGATTCTGAAGTACATTGAATGCTCTTTTGAAATAGGCCGAATCTTTAATTGTTGGGACTTCCACGCCCACTTTATTCAAAATTTGGGCGAAGGAAGAACCTCCCAGTTTAAATTTGTCCTGAGATAAGTTGAGATAATAGATATCACCGCCACTGCGTTTCAAAACCGGCTCAACCACCTTATTGATATTTGAACAATTCCCGCCTGCTGAGATGATAACCGTTCCCGGTGCAATTACCTCGTCATTCGGGTATTTCTGCTTCATTGATAGTGAATCTTTACCTGTCGGGATGTTAATTCCCAGCTCAATAGCAAAATCTGAACAAGCTTTTACAGCTTCGTATAATCGAGCGTCTTCACCTTCATTCTTACAAGCCCACATCCAGTTTGCCGACAGCGAAACCGAGGCTAAACCATCTTTCAATGGCGCCCAGACAATATTTGACAATGCCTCCCCGATTGCCGTGCGTGAAGCTGCACTCGGATCAATTAAAGCCGAAACTGGTGAATGTCCAATCGAGGTGGCAATACCTTCCTTACCTTTAAAATCAAGAGCCATCACACCCACATTATTCAAAGGTAATTGTAT
Organism: Daejeonella sp.; assembly: GCA_041689125.1. Taxonomy (GTDB): domain Bacteria; phylum Bacteroidota; class Bacteroidia; order Sphingobacteriales; family Sphingobacteriaceae; genus Daejeonella. The sequence continues at coordinate 26,351 of JBDNGV010000321.1, read as the reverse complement.
GGGTCCAGCGCATTGCTGTTTTGCGACTCTACCGCCTACACAACGATCGACTTTATTGGTCAACCAGTCTTTACAGGCTACCGCTTCCAATTGCAAGACCTGGTTCAGGTAAAAGGGTATTTTTGCTGTTTTATACGTTAAATCACTATAGATTCGTTTTACTGTTTGATCATCCATAATCGTTTTGGGAGAACTTCCGAAGAAATCTTCCAAAGCATAATCCATTGGCTTTAAACCTGTAGTCTTCGATTCGAAGGTAAAGCGATGATCATTCGTTACGTCACCTACCTGATACATGGGCGAACGTTCACGGTCGGCAATACGCTGCAGGATATCAATATCTTTTTTGCCGATCACCAAACCCATACGTTCTTGCGATTCGTTTCCAATAATTTCTTTTGCAGATAAGGTTGGATCGCCAATGGGCAGTTTATCCAGATCTATGAGTCCGCCGGTAGCTTCAACTAACTCAGAAAGACAATTTAAATGCCCTCCTGCTCCATGATCATGTATGGATACAATTGGATTATGATCACTTTCAACAAGACCTCGAATGGCATTGGCTACACGCTTCTGCATTTCAGGATTGGAACGCTGTATGGCATTCAGTTCAATACCAGAACCAAAAGCGCCTGTATCAGCCGATGAAACCGCCGCTCCACCCATTCCGATACGGTAGTTCTCACCACCCATAATCACAATCTTATCGCCCGCCTGCGGTTTATGCTTGATTGCCTGGTCTAGTTTGCCATAACCCACACCACCTGCCTGCATAATCACTTTATCGTAACCTATTTTTCGTCCGTTTTCTTCGTGTTCAAATGTTAAAACAGAACCTGCAATTAAAGGCTGGCCGAATTTATTTCCAAAATCAGAAGCACCATTAGAAGCTTTGATCAAAATATCCATAGGAGTTTGATACAACCAGGGGCGTTCCTGCATGGCTTTCTCCCAGCTCCTTCCCCGATTGCCATCAGGATGACTAAAGTGCTGATCCTCGATACATTCCTGCTCTAATCTGGAGTAAGAGGTCATGTAAACTGCTGTTCCTGCCAAAGGCAAAGAGCCTTGTCCGCCAGCCAAACGGTCGCGGATTTCCCCTCCCGAACCGGTTGCAGCTCCATTAAATGGCTCAACCGTTGTCGGGAAATTATGGGTTTCTGCTTTTAATGATAAAACTGAATCGAATTCCTTTTCTTCATAAAAATCAGGCTTATCAGCGCTTTTTGGAGCGAACTGTATCAACCTCGGACCTTTAACGAAGGCCACATTATCTTTATAGGCAGAAACGATATCGTTTGGATTAGTCTCTGAAGTTTTACGGATCAGTTTGAATAAGGAGATTGGTTTTTCTACGCCATCAATAACAAAAGTTCCATTGAAAATTTTATGACGGCAATGCTCTGAATTGGCTTGTGAGAAGGCAAATATCTCGGAATCAGTTAGTTTCCTGCCTAATTTGGTAGATAAATTATTTAAGTATTCAACTTCCTCTTTGCTTAAGGCCAAACCTTGTGATTGATTATAAGCAGCTATATCTATGATATCTATAATTGGTTCGGGCTTGATGTGGATCGTATAGATCTCCTGATTTAGTTCGGGATATTTCTGAGAGAGCATCGGATCAAAGTCATTAAAATCTGCCGGAACTTTCTCAAATTCCTCGATGCGGATAATGCCTAAAATACCCATATTTTGTGTGATTTCTACAGCATTGGTGCTCCAAGGTGTGATCATGGCAGCCCTCGGACCAACATAATAACCCGGTAGCACTAATTGATCCGATTGATGCGCTTCCCCAAATAACCAATTTAGTTTTTTTATATCTTCCTGATCTATCTCAGCAGGTGTTTGAACAGCAAAGACTTTGTTTAGAGGGGCGACAAAAAAATGAATCATTTAATGTTTTCTTTGGGTGCTTATATAGGAAAGTGCAAAGTTAATTTTTTTAAATTAATATGCTTATTGGAATATAATTATGATTCAATAAGATGTTTAATCTTTAGCTATAAAACACCTCTTTGCACGGTGTCCGGTTAGAGTTAGCGCAGCGCTCTACGGATTATCCAATGAAAAAGAGTCTTCAGGCTCGTTTTTGTGACAGCACTTTCAATCATTCAGCAGTTAGACATGTTCTTCAAGGCATGTCGAATTTTATCTGATTAGGGAATAATCTGATCATTTAATAATTTCTAAGGATGGTTATAATAGCTTGTAGGTTGAGGAAATTATCTACTTAAAAATTTATTTAAAGTTTAGATTGAAATACACCTAAACTACTATATTTGCAACCAAACTTTCAGGTTTTCTTACTGTCATCTGATTGCTAAAACAGTGTAATGTGACTTCAAAATAGGAAGGAATAGCATTGCCCGGATGGCGAAATTGGTAAACGTTGCGGTCTCAGAAGCCGTTGGAGTTATATCCTTGAGAGTTCGAGTCTCTCTTCGGGCACGAATGAATCGCTTATCGGTTAACAGTTATCAGTAAATTACCGCTGACAGCAGACGACAGCTAACTGACAACATTAAATATGCCCAGGTGGCGAAATTGGTAGACGCACCACTTTGAGGGGGTGGCGCCCTAACGGGTGTGGCAGTTCGAATCTGCTCCTGGGCACTAAATAAAATGTTAGCAGTTATCTGTTAGCTGTTGGTTGGCTAACGACATACAACAGTTCTTAAAATTGAAATTTTTATTAATATTGAGGAGATCCCTCTCCGCGAAGGGCGGATCGGGATGACAGGTCACGTTTGGCAAAGTAATTGTTTACTCCATAATTGAAAATTTTATTCCTATTAATGAGGTTCAAGATAAGGCTCAGATAACAGTCAACTGATAACAGAATACACCACCTAAACCCTCGGCGATAAACGAATTTACCTAACCTGGCGCAGAGGTAAATTCGTGAGTCTTAGAGTTCCAACTCCAATCCATCATAGGCCAGAAAAACCCCTTCAGGAAGTTCTCTAGACACTTCACGGTGCGTACCCATGTTATGGCTAATATGTGTAATATAAGTCCTTTGGGCTCCAATCTCAGCCGCAAAATCCAAAGCTTCATTCAGGGTGAAATGGGAGATATGTTTTGTTTTCTGCAAGGCATTGATAACCAAGATTTCTGAGCCTTTAATTTTAAATTTTTCTTCCTCTGATACTGAATTCGCATCGGTGATATAGGTAAATTTTCCTATCCTGAAACCGAAAACAGGCAATTTGAAATGCATGACCGATACCGGTATCACAGAAATACCGGAAACATCAAAAGTCTGGTTTTCTACTATGGGATTTAATCTTAAACGGGGTACACCGGGATAATTATTGCCTGAAAAAATATAATGAAACTCCTTTCTCAAAGCCTCCTGAACCCTAATATGAGCATAAATATCAATTTCAGATTTCTGTATATGATTAAAGGCACGTACATCATCAAGTCCGGCCACATGATCCTTGTGTTCGTGAGTAAACAGAATCGCATCCAATCTTCTTAGCCCTACTCGAAGCATTTGATACCTAAAATCCGGCCCTGCATCGATCACAATTTTCTTTTCCTGAGTTTCAATCAGAACAGATACCCTCAAACGCTTGTCATGCTTGCTTTTTGAAGAACATACCGCACAATCACAGGCAATGACGGGTACGCCTTGGGATGTCCCTGTTCCTAAAAATGTGATCTTCAAAACTCTATTTTTGTTTGTTTTAATATATATAGAAAAGCCTTTTGCTTTTCATCAAGCAGATTTTCGTCAGTTTCTGATCGCTGAACTAGATCGGCAAGTGCATTGATTTTGCTTTCAAGGTTCGAAAATTTATTCACAATCACTATCCTGTCCTTCTCCAATACACATGATCCGGTCTTAAAATTACCTTTTTCATATCGCAACTTAAATCCCAGAGTTTTGATTAGGGCTTCGAGCTTATCGAGTGTATGCTGGGTATAACTTAACGTCATCGCATTTCAAAAATAACAAAAAAGGCTTCAAACACTAGTATTTGAAGCCTTTATTTAAATAATTTTCAGAAATTTTATCTCAAATCCACTACTTCAACGCCCGGATAAAGCTTGGAATCGAAAGCAAAAGTAGACGCGGGGACTTTTATATTTGGAATAAATGACTTGATGGAATAAGTATATCGGTTTCCATTTTTATCAAAAATCACTGCATTAACGATTTGTTTACTTAGTTTATCAATCTGTAGTTTTACTTTGAAAAAACTACGTTTGGTATCTGTTGGACTCAAATCAATGTTATGCACCATCTTACCGTTCACTTTGGTATCTTTGGTATAGAGAGATTTAAAACCCTTTTCATAGATTGTGAATAATTTCGCAGGATTCAATGCATCTGCCGAATTATCTACCTCACTAACCTGAACCTCTTTATCCGCTTTCAAATAAGTCCATTGATTTTTTCCATCACTAATCAGCTCCTGTCCTTTCAATACCACCTTATATTTGTTCAGCTTCGATTTCACAAACAGTGTTCCGGTCTGGGTTTCTTTGATCTTTGCCTCCGGATTTTCAAGAGTGTAAGAAAATTCAGTTTTGATCACATCATAACTGCGGTACTTTTTAGAAACCTCTGCCAAAATTGCCTTTGCTTTTACTTCACTCTGCGCCAGAACACTAATTCCTGAGCCTAAAACGAGAAATACAGCTATTAATAACCTCTTCATTTGATTTTTGTTTTAATTAATCATTCTTATCTAATGTATTCAAGAACTGTTCCAAAGAATATTCATCGGGTATCAAAACCTCTCTGGCCTTGCTTCCTTCAAATGGTCCAACAATCTGTGCGGACTCCAGTTGATCGATTATTCGGCCTGCCCTATTGTAGCCTAATTTTAATTTACGCTGAATTAAGGATGTTGAACCTTGCTGATGCATGACAATCAGTCTTGCTGCTTCCTCAAACATGGGATCCCTGTCGGAAGCATCAAAATCTTTCGCTGATGAACCTGCATTTTCATCCAAATATTCAGGAAGCATCCAAGCTGAAGGATATCCGCGCTGGGAACCGATAAATTCAGAAACTTTCTCGACCTCGGGAGTATCCACAAAAGCACATTGTATCCTGATCAAATCACTTCCCGTAGATAAAAGCATATCTCCACGGCCAATTAGCTGGTCGGCACCTCCGCTATCAAGGATAGTTCTTGAGTCAATTTTGGATAATACCCTAAATGCTAATCGAGCAGGAAAATTTGCTTTGATTGTTCCGGTAATAATATTAACAGAAGGTCGCTGAGTTGCAATAACCAGGTGAATACCAACCGCACGTGCCAGTTGGGCAATCCTGGCAATAGGAGTTTCGACTTCTTTACCCGCCGTCATCATCAAATCGGCAAACTCATCTATTATCAAAACGATAAAGGGTAGAAAACGATGACCTTCATTCGGATTAAGTTTTCTGTTGATGAACTTCTGATTGTATTCTTTAAGATTTCTGACATGGCCATTTTTCAGCAAGTCATAACGCAAATCCATTTCGATGCATAATGAATTTAACGTGGCAATCACCTTTTTAGTATCTGTTATAATGGCATCCGCTTCACCAGGCAATTTGGCAAGGAAATGTCTTTCAATCTTCCTGAAAAGCGTTAGTTCCACCTTTTTGGGATCAACCAAAACAAACTTTAGTTGAGACGGATGCATTTTGTACAATAATGAGATCAAAATGGCATTAATTCCAACCGATTTCCCCTGTCCAGTAGCACCTGCCACTAGTAAATGCGGCATTTTTGACAGGTCGGCAATATAAACCTCATTGGAAATAGTTTTCCCAAGTGCGATAGGCAGATCCATCGTTGTATTTTGGAACTTCTCGGTAGCTAGAACAGAACGCATCGATACCATTTCAGGATTTTGGTTCGGAACTTCAATACCAATAGTCCCCTTACCCGGCATTGGAGCAATTATACGGATACCCAGTGCGGCAAGACTCAGGGCAATATCATCTTCCAGATTTTTGATTTTTGAGATGCGTACACCGGGGGCAGGAATAATCTCATAAAGGGTTACTGTTGGACCAATAGTTGCCTTAATCTTATCGATCTCTATATTGTAATGGTTTAAAGTCTCAACTATTTTATTCTTATTGGCTTCAAGTTCTTCAGTATTAACAGCAATCTTATTGGTTCCATAATTTTCTAAAAGATCTAAGGGGGGATACTTATAGCTAGAAAGATCCAATGTAGGATCATACATACCGAATTGCTCAACCAACTCAGTCGATTTCTTTTCCTCCTCAGTTTTCTCGATAATAAGCGGAGGCGAATCATTAAGTTCGTTGGATACCGCTTGAGAAGTCTCGAAAGGCACATTTTTGGAAGGACTTAGTACTAGGGGCCTATGCTCTTCCGGTTCAGATTCCTCCAGAATTTCGATAGGAGGAAGGTTCTGACTCAGCTTCTGTGTATTTCCGGCCATTGCTTCCTGACCTGGACGGTTTGGCAAATTAAACTCCACCGGTGGATAAAGAATTTCATCCTCCAGTTCAATCTTTCCATTTGTTTCAGGTACAATATATTTTACTTGAGTGATACGTTGAGGCAATTTAAAATCAATATTATAGGCAATGATTAAAACACTTAATCCAGCGAATGCCAGTAATCCGGCTATTCCTGCATCTCCAATTTGAGCCTGCAGCAGTCGGTTTGTCCAGAAACCGAACTCTCCTTCCAGAAAATGTGGGTAATCACTGATGAAAGCATGGAAAAATGCAAGACTTAGAGAAATAAAAATCAGTAAAAAGAATGAATAAGCAAGAGTTTTAGTTATAGATAAAACCTTAATTTTAAATAACATACGGTATCCTATGATAAAAAAGACGCCTATAAACAGGAAAGAGGCCACTCCAAACCATTCATATATGAATTGATGAGATAAAAGTGCCCCAAATTTACCAAGCCAGTTTTGGACTACAGGTTGACTAAGACCCATTTCAGTCAATTCCTGCTGTGTTTTCATCAAATTATTCCATCCACCGTTCGCATCGATCACATAACTTTGATCATCCTGCCAAGTGAACAAATATGACGTAAAGGCTACCATGAAATAAAGCGAGACGATCAGAAAAAAAAGACCAATTATCTTTATTATCCGGTCATCATTCAATTTGAACTTCGGCAGATCCTCGGCAGGTTCATTTGGAACCCGCTGCTTTGGGGCAGGCTTAGACTTTGGCTCATCGCGAAAAGAATTGGCATTCCTGAACTGGTTTCCTTTTAGTAAGGGCATTCGAAATTTTGCTAAATATTGACAAATATAATGTTATAAAGAATATCTCAGATAGCCTAAATCTCATGCATTTTTTATTTAATTTTCTTAATATTGATAAACAGATGTTTAGATCGTTTAATATCTCATAAAATGGATCAAGATTTACTGGTGGAATATATACAAACAGGCAATGACATTGAATTATATGCACTGCAAAATTCTAATTCAAAGCTTGCTACTCAAAAAACAAGTCTGCAGATTTCTCCTGTAATGCTTTGATGTTATTACAAAAAGCCCGAATTGGCTGATATCATTCCAAAACATTTTCCAGCAATTAGCATTTTTGAAGCTGCAACATTAGGCAAAGCCGATTTTATTAATACTTTAGAACAACCAAAACCAATTTCTTTTCGTAGTATTTATACTAAATAACTAATTTATGAAAAAGACACTATTCTACGGTTCAATCAAAACAACATTCCTGATTTTGTTCGCTGTAATTTTACTTGCAGGATGCAAAAAAGATGAAATGGAAGAACCTGCAAGCCTGATTAAAAAAGCAACCATTACATTAAGCGGTGCAAATGAAGTACCTGCGGTGTCAACTCCAGGAACTGGTACAGCAGAGATCGCTTACGACCCGACAATGAAAATGATCACCTACAAGATTACTTGGCAATTTGGAAGTCTGGCTGCAACAACAACAAATATGCATTTTCATGGTTCTGATACGGGTAGCGACATGATAAACTCGCCCCCAGTTATCCCTTTAACCGGATTTGCAACTAGTAGTGGTGGTACACTTAGTGGAATGACAGTGGCTTTGACCAGTGCTCAGGAAGCGCAGTTATTGGCAGGCAAATGGTATTTGAATCTTCATAGTTCAACTTTTCCTGGAGGAGAACTAAGGGGGAATATAAAACTCTAACATTTTTTAGGGGACAGGACACCTCGGGCTTAATCCGAGGTGTTTTTTTTTAAAAATCCCAGACACTCCCCGACCTAATTCTTTTGATATAGTGCCTCACATCTAGTACTACAGCTGCAAAAACATAGAATATCAGGGGAAAACCCACTGCCAAGAAAGAAGAATAAATAAAAAATAGTCTAATTTTGGAAATAGATATGTTAAATCGTTCTCCAAGATAAGTACATACCCCAAAAGAACGTTTTTCAAAAAATGTAAGAAACTGCTGAAACATTTTATTTGCTCAAAAATTTGATTCCAATACTGCAAGTTAAGCATTTCTTTTGATCACAATATGATTTTTTTAATTCTATAAGTGCCTGACTAATTGCAGAATTTCGGGAATTTACTCCAATTTCATTAAACCTAGTGATGATTGCATTTCTTTCAGGTTTTAGGCTTTCAAGCATAGCTATTCCCCTTTCTCTATGAATTTCACTTCCTGTTCTGATACCAAATGCAAACAAAAAGACTGAAATGGTATTAATCAGAATATTATTTATAGCCTCTTCCCCCATTGAAACAGGAGCATATTTACATTCTTGATCAAAACGATAATGAGTGTTCCAATACTCGTTCAGATTTAGTTTATCGAACATTCGGGCAATTATATTTATCTCTTTTTCATCAATAATCTTGGAGAATAAATGGTTCGAACGTATAATTAATGCCGCAAACTGAGCGAGTCGAATTGTAGGAAAATTGCGAGGTCTTAATCTCATGTATTTCCATAAATACTTATCTAAAGGCTTTAGATCATGTTTTTTTTGCAGAAACCGATATTCTTCTCTGAGCGCCTTCGGATATTGATCTTTAAGTTTATTATCTAGAAATCCGGCCTGCCCAAAAATTAATGTCTCAATCTGAAAGGACCGATCTTTATACCGGGCAAGTAAATATTGTGGCAGAGATCGGGCAAGCATCTCAAAGGGTAAAGCATTGGTTTTAAATCCAAAATTCCTAGCCAGCATGATATAAAAGGCATCATCCCAACTACCTTTTACTTCAGTAAGTAGGGCATATATCAGTTCGCTTTTTGCCTCAAGACGCTCTATCAATACCCTTGTAAGACAGCTATTGATGTATAATTCATCTACATATTTTATTTTCTTTTCGCAAGGAATCCAGTTCAAACCTGCCATTAGGTCGTAATAATTTTCAGCAATCTTTTCAGGTATGAGATTTCCAATTTCCAATGCAGCGATCTCTGTCCCATCATCTCTGTAAACACTTTGATCGTGTTGAGCCACCACATGCAGAATTACATTATCGTAGGCTTTGTCGACCTGATGTTGATGCCTGTACCAATCGGAAGAACGGATATGAATTTCCACATTCCCAGCCCAAAGAGTACCACCAATCCGGATTTTTGAATTAGAGAAATCAGGTCCTGCATGGTGATTATGTTGGCCGGGCCGGATTATTTCTAGACTTTCTCCGCACGTGGTTTTAAGATCAGGTACATGGTAAAGTCGAAATTTCCAAACATAGTGAAGTAAATCTTCATTCAGAATCATGTTTTAATTTGCCGAAAATATAATGGGCATTAAAAAAATTTGAACGAACGGTAGTTGTCTTGTGTAAACGGTAGGATCAGAAACCTATTCCCCCGAGTATTTCTGCCATTTCAGATTGAAGTTTTTTTGCTTCTTCTCTTGCCCTCTGAGCGAAATCTTCTCCCGATGAAGCATATATAATTGATCTTGAAGAATTTACTATCAAGCCACAACTTTCTGATAATCCGTATTTGCAAACATCCTGCAAACTACCTCCCTGAGCTCCTACCCCGGGAACTAGCAAAAAGTGATCAGGTGCATATTTTCGGATATTTAAAAATTCATCCCCTTGGGAGGCCCCTACTACGTACATCATGCGGTCGTTTCCGGCCCAAGTATTTGCTTTTTGAATTACATTTTCGAATAAACGACAGGTTCCGGTTTCAATAAACTGAAAATCCTTTCCGCCTTCATTGGATGTTAATGCCAGCAGAATGACCCATTTATCCTGAAAAGCTAGAAAGGGCTTGACTGAATCACTTCCCATATACGGTGCAATGGTGATGGCATCAAAGTTCATCCCTGAAGATTCAGGATCAAAAAAGGCCTTTGCATACATGGATGAGGTATTTCCAATATCTCCCCGTTTGGCATCAATAATACTTAGGCAGGATGAAGGTATATGCTTTGAAGTCTCAATTAAACTTTTCCAACCTTCCAATCCTCTGCTTTCATAAAATGCACTGTTTGGCTTGTAGGCAATACAAAGATCATGGGTGGCTTCAATAATTCGCTTGTTAAATTCCAGAACAGGATCTTCATAGTCCAGTAAAAACTCCGGAATCAGCGTTAGATCCGTATCTAGACCAACACAAAGGAAAGATTTCTTGATTTTTATCTGGGCGATTAACTGCTCTCTCTTCATTATTTATTAGAAATTTGAATAAAATTAATTAAAGATATGTTCTGAACATTAAAAAAAATAAAATAAAATTTTGTTTTATTTCATATTATTGCATAGAATTGTGTCATAATCTCTATTTATTCCTGAATTCAGGAAATCACAAAAATTCTCTCGAAGCATTTTTTTTGCAAGAATTCTTGTGTCGTCGATTTCCAGGATAAATATTAAGAACTAAAATCCCAAAAAAATATAAACCAAATTTAATGCTGGATAGTACTAAATTGAACGATAAGCTCGTTTCTGAGCTGCGTGAAATTGCTCAAACCCTTGGTGTTCAGGATACTGATACCCTACGTAAACAGGATCTGATATCCAAGATTCTTCAATTTGCTGAGACCTCTCCTGCTTCTGAAAATGAAGTTGTAGTAACCGAGAGCGCTGAAGTAACTGAATCATCAGATTCTGATACAAGACCGCGGAAGCGTCTACGTAGCACAAAATCTGTTGCTGAAAGTAAACAGCATAAGGAAGTTCCGCTGGATAATACTCGAACCTTCGATTTTCCGGAGGATGATGATGCACCCAGAATTGATCCTGTTCAGAATGAGAGCAATTCTGAAACTCCTGATGATCAAATAGAAGAAAGTAAAGATGTAAAACAAGTTGAACAGCCAGAGCCACGTAAATTTGAACGCAGGCAGAACCAAAATCAAAATCCAAGAAACCAGGAAGCACCTGCAATCAATATGGATTTTGATAATGTGATCGTCAACGAGGGGATTCTGGAGATTATGCCGGACGGTTATGGTTTCTTAAGATCCTCTGATTATAATTATCTTTCATCACCAGATGATATTTATGTTTCTCAATCACAAATAAAGCTTTTTGGACTTAAAACTGGGGATACAGTTAGAGGCAGTATAAGGCCACCAAAAGAAGGTGAAAAATATTTTCCATTAGTTAGGGTTGAGGCTATAAATGGCCGTATTCCTGCTGAAGTTCGCGACAGGGTACCCTTCGATTATCTTACTCCATTATTTCCAACAGAAAAACTAAACCTGTTTGTAGATACTGCAAATCATTCAACACGGATCATTGATCTATTTACACCAATCGGTAAAGGACAGCGTGGATTGATTGTAGCGCAACCTAAAACGGGTAAAACCATACTTCTTAAGGATGTGGCCAATGCCATCGCTAAAAACCACCCAGAGGTTTATTTGATCATTTTATTAATCGATGAACGTCCAGAAGAGGTAACAGATATGGCCAGAAGTGTACGTGCTGAGGTTGTTTCTTCAACCTTTGATGAGCCTGCTGAACGTCATGTTAAGATAGCTAATATCGTACTCGAAAAAGCCAAGCGTATGGTAGAATGCGGTCATGATGTGGTCATTCTTCTCGATTCCATTACTCGTTTGGCTAGGGCATATAATACCGTTGCTCCTGCTTCAGGGAAAATACTATCGGGTGGCGTGGATGCCAATGCATTGCATAAACCCAAGCGTTTTTTCGGAGCTGCAAGAAACATTGAAGATGGTGGTTCATTAACTATTCTGGCAACTGCGCTTACTGAAACAGGCTCAAAAATGGATGAAGTGATTTTTGAAGAATTTAAAGGAACCGGAAATATGGAATTACAGTTAGATAGGAAGCTATCTAATAAGCGAATTTTCCCGGCAATCGATTTAACTGCTTCAAGTACGCGTCGTGATGATCTGCTACTTGATAAAGATACACTACAAAGAATCTGGATCTTACGTAATCACCTTGCTGACATGAATTCGCAGGAATCTATGGAGTTTTTGCAATCACAAATGAGGGGTACAAAAACAAATGAGGAATTCCTGATATCAATGAACTCCTAATTTGAAAAGTGCTGTGTACATTTAAATTGATGAAAAGTATCTGATTCTTGTTATTTCAGAACCAAATTTAATTTCTAATGAAAAAGCACATCCCAAATTCTGTAACCTGCCTGAATCTGTTCAGTGGCTGTTTGGGGATTGTATTTGCTTTCCAAGGGAATTTAATTTGGGCATCTTATGCTATAGTTATAGCAGCCCTGTTCGATTTTTTTGACGGGATGCTGGCAAGATTACTACAAGCCCATTCAGACATCGGTAAGGAATTAGATTCTTTGGCAGATGTGATAAGTTTCGGGGTCTTACCAGCAGTAATTATCTACCAACTATTTGCTCTTGCTCCACAGCCTTATTTTGCGACTACTTGGCTTAGATATTCTGCATTTATAATCGCCATTTTTTCTGCGCTAAGATTAGCCAAATTTAATATAGACATAAGACAATCTGAGCATTTTATTGGGCTTCCAACTCCAGCAAATGCACTTTTAATTGCTTCTTTTCCTCTAATTATTGAGGAAAGCAATACTTATTTTGCCAATTTTATCCTGAATCCATGGTTTCTAGCAATTTTCAGCCTAATAATGAGTCTACTTCTGGTGGCAGAAGTGCCACTTATTTCAGTGAAATTTAAATCATTAAAGTTCTCCCAGAACCTGTCTCAGTATATTCTGGTCATATCTTCGCTACTTCTCCTTCTATTCTTAAAATTTGAAGCAGTTCCAATCATTATACTATTATATTTCTTAATATCATTTATTCAATTCAGGACTTCAGGCATCGATATATCCCAGAAATAAACCATAAACTTTAAGTCTCTCTCGCCGAGTCGACACCCATAAAAGCCAAAGTTGGCTTAATTTTATGGGCTATATCTGCCACTTTAGACCAATTTTCTTCAGTAATAAACTGTTCAAGCTGTTCAAAAAATCCGGGAGTTTGGTCAAGGAAGAGGTCAATCATATCAATCATGAACTCATCGCTACCACTGGCAACATCTTTTAGATAAGACAAATCAACTTTAAAACCAGTATTATCCATCGTTAATTTTTAAATTATATACTAAGATAGTTTTTTTACAAATAAATCATCCGACAATTCAAGTAACAATTCCTGAATATTTTTTCCAAGACGAGGATGTATGAACGCTGGAGCAATTTCACATAATGGCATCAGACAAAATCTTCTGAATGGTAAATACAGATGAGGAATGCTCAAATCAGTTTTTTCAATGATCAGATCTTCATAAAGTAATATATCGATATCAATGATTCTGGAACCCCATTTTTCAAAACGCTTACGACCAATGAAAGCTTCTATACTCAATATTCCCGACAACAAATCCTGCGGATTAAGCTTAGTTTTTAATTCAATTACCTGATTTAAAAAATCAGGCTGATCATGTTTTCCCCATGATGCTGTTTGATAGAGGGATGATCGCTTTTCGATTATTCCCAGTTTAGCTTCTATTTCAGAAAGTGCAGTTGCAATATAATTTCTGCTGTTGCCAAGATTACTTCCAAGCAATAAATAGGTAATATGCATCTAAAAATGTGGTTCCATGTAACAAATAGTCAAATACTGAATCTGTAAATTAGTATACTTGCATAGATAATATATTTACTTCTGATATGAAAGAATTTTTCAAATTTGTTTTCGCCTCAATGTTAGGTTTCATCCTGTCATTCTTTGTTGTTTTTATTCTTCTTGTTGCCTTAATAGCGGCAATGGTTTCTTCTGCGGGTAGCGAAGGCAAGGTGAGTGCAACATCCAACAGTATCATGCATATTAGCCTAGATTACCCAATTAAAGAACGGGCAGACAAAAATCCATTTTCAGAATTCAATCTTATGGGTTTTGAAAACAATAAAAGAATCGGACTAAACGAGATCCTTTTGAGCCTAGAAGAGGCAAAAACTGATGATCACATTAAAGGGATATATCTTGATGTGTCATCCCTAGAGGCTGGTTTTGCCACAATTGAAGAGATTAGAAATGCCCTGATCGATTTTAAAAAGAGTGGAAAGTTTATTTTAGCTTACAGCGAAGTTTATACTCAGGGCGCTTATTACCTTGCTTCTGTAGCAGATAAAGTATACCTAAATCCTGAAGGCATGATTGATTTCAGAGGCCTTAGTTCAGAACTGATGTTTTTTAAGGGAACACTTGATAAGCTTGAAATTGAAGCACAAATTATTAAAGTAGGGACCTATAAAAGTGCTGTTGAGCCATTCATTTTAGATAAAATGAGTGAGCCAAACCGGCAGCAGGTCAACTCATTTCTTGGATCTATGTATGATCACTTCCTTTCAGAGATCTCGAAAAGTAGAAAAATTCCAAAAAACACACTTTTTTCACTGGCTGACAGTGCCAAAGTAAGAAATCCAAAAGACGCATTGGTTTTCAAGATGATCGATGGCCTTAAATATAAAGATGAGGTTCTTGATGAGTTGAAATCCCGTACCGGAATTGATAAGAAAAAAGACCTCAAATCGGTAAGCATTGAAGAGTATAATCCGGCTCCAAGTGAAACAGAAAGTTCCTCTTCAGATCGTATCGCCATTATTTATGCTAATGGTGAAATCATTAGTGGAGAGGGGAACGATGAATCTATTGGCTCCGAAAGAATCTCAAGGGCAATCCGTAAAGCCAGAATGGATAAAAAGGTTAAGGCTATCGTACTTAGGGTAAACTCTCCAGGTGGCAGTGCTTTGGCTTCAGATGTTATTTGGCGCGAAATGATTCTGGCAAAGAAAGCGAAACCGGTAATTGTTTCCATGGGTGACGTAGCCGCCTCCGGTGGTTATTATATTGCCTGTGCAGCGGATTCAATTTTTGCACAGCCTAATACAATTACGGGCTCCATTGGGGTTTTTGGTATCATTCCCAATATGCAAAACTTCTTTAAAAACAAGATGGGAATTACCTTCGACGGCGTTAAAACCGGAAAATTTGCTGATTTGGGTACCGTTAGCCGCCCAATGACCGATGCAGAGAAAATGATCTTTCAACAAGAAGTAAACAGAGTATATAGCACCTTTACACAAAAAGTGGCTGATGGCCGGAAAAAATCCCGGAACTATATTGACAGTATTGGCCAGGGACGAGTATGGAGTGGTATTGAAGCCCTACAGAATGGTCTAGTTGATAGATTGGGAAATATAGATGATGCTATAGCTTCTGCAGCAAAAAAAGCGAAAATAACAGATTTCAAGCTGGTAAGCTACCCTGATCAAGTAGACCCTCTGAAATCACTTTTTGAACATACCAGCGATAAAATAAAAATCTATTTTATAAAACGCGAATTGGGTAATCAGTTTATGTATTATGAACAAATGCAGTCTGCTATCAACCTTATTGGTGTTCAGGCTCGTATCCCCTACAATATTCAGGTGAAATAATTCAATTGAGAAAAACATTAAAAACTCTTTAAAAATTGATCAAACCCTTCCCTTTTCAGGGAAGGGTTGTTTATTTTTGAGCATTTAGCGTAATGGAAAACAAAACAATCGCCCGGACTTTAAGACTTTTAAGTCAATTGATGGAACTTCATCATGAAAATCCTTTCAAAGTAAGATCTATTGCGAATGCCGCGTTTAAAGTTGATAAACTTCCTTTTCCCATAGCGATAAAATCACTGGATGAAATGGAACAAGTTGATGGCCTTGGTAAAAGCATTGCATCAAAAATTTGGGGCTTGATACATTCAAATATCATTGTAGATCTCTCTGATCTGCTTATGCAAACTCCTCCCGGGATAGTTGAAATGATGAAGGTAAAAGGTCTTGGGCCAAAAAAAATCATAGTTATTTGGAAGGATCTGGGTATTGAAACAGTTGGAGAATTGTATTATGCCTGTAATGAAAATCGCTTGATTGAGGCAAAGGGTTTCGGACTTAAAACTCAGGAAGAAATAAAGAAAACAATCGAATTTAATATGGCCAGCAATGGCCGCTTTCTATATTCACAGGTTGAAAGCTTTGCTGAAGACATCTTAGAACGAATTAAAACAGAAATTAAACCAGAATTCGCTTGCCTTACAGGACAATTCCGAAGAAGATGTGAGATTATTGATAGTATTGATTTACTTCTTGTAAAAGAATTTGATAACACTATGTTAGAAAAACTTGAAAGCTGGGGTCTAACGGATCTGAATGTTCTTCAAAATCAGATAAATTGCAAAACTGAACAAGGTATAAAACTCAACATTACTTTTTGCAATACGTCTGAGTTGGGATGGAAATTGATTAGCCAAACCGGAAATGCGGAACATGTAGAAACGGTCAAAGCAATGCTTAAGGGATCGGAACCGGAAGGTAAATCGGAAGCCGAAATTTATAAACTTGCAGGAATTCCTTTAATTGAACCCGAATTACGGGAAGGTAACAACGAATTTAAGCTTGCCGAAATAAATGCATTACCTGAACTTATTCAATATTCTGATCTTCGGGGAAGCCTGCATAACCATAGTACATGGAGTGATGGAGTCCATACTTTGGAAGAAATGGCACTTTTCTGTAAAAATGACTTAAAACTGGAGTATTTTGGTATTTGCGATCATTCTAAATCAGCTTTTTATGCAAATGGCTTGAGTGAATTAAGAATTGCAGCCCAGCAGCGTGAAGTTGACGAGCTAAATAAAAAGCTTTCACCATTCCGGATATTTAAAGGAGTTGAATCTGATATTTTGTACGATGGCTCACTGGATTATTCAAATGAAGTTCTGGCCAGCTTCGACTTTGTAGTAGCATCCATTCATTCCGTATTGAACATGAATGAGGAGAAGGCTACTGAACGTTTGATAAAAGCGATTGAAAATCCATACACGACGATTCTGGGACATCCTACGGGCAGATTATTGCTAAGCAGAAGCGGATATCCAATTGATCATAAAAAGGTTATTGATGCCTGTGTAGCAAATCAAGTAATCATTGAGATCAATGCCAATCCACTCAGGCTCGACTTAGATTGGAGATGGCATCAATATGCGATTTCGAAAGGTGCACTTTTGTCAATAAATCCTGATGCTCATCGAAAAGAAGGATTTAATGACATGAAATACGGTACGCTTGTGGCCAGAAAAGGCGGACTAAGTAAAGAAAATTGCTTGAATGCATTAAGTCTTGAGCAGATCTGCATCTTGTTTAATGAGCAAAAAAAGAAACAGCAGCCTTGAAAAATAAAAAACAAAAAATACTGATCATACGCTTTAGTTCAATTGGGGATATTGTACTCACGAGTCCGGTAATCAGATGCCTCAAAGAGCAGTTGAAGGACGTTGAACTTCATTATTTAACTAAGAAAGCCTATGAAAGCGTATTGGCGGGAAATCCGCATATTGATAAAATCCATTATCTTGAAAAATCACTTTCAGATAGTATTACCGAACTGAAAAAAGAAAAGTTTGACCATATTATTGATCTGCATCATAATCTAAGAACTTTTTGGATAAAAACAAAACTGGGTGTCAGCTCAAGTTCTTTTGATAAATTAAATAGGCAAAAATGGCTTTTGGTTAATTTCAAAATGAATACCTTGCCTCCTGTTCACATTGTTGACCGTTATCTTCAAACTGTAAAATTTCTTGATGTAAAAAACGACACCAAAGGGCTTGATTATTTTTTATTGAAGCAATATGAAATTCAAGATCTGTTACCTAAGTCACATCAGAAATATATTTCAGTTGTGATTGGTGCACAACATGCAACTAAAAGACTACCCATAGAAAAATTGATCCAACTATGCAGTAAAATTGAAGGGCCTTTGGTATTGCTTGGCGGGCCTGAGGATAAAGCACGTGGTGATGAAATTGCAAATAAAGCCGGTATTCATGTGTTTAATGGCTGTGGCCGATTTAAACTTGACGAATCAGCATTTCTTATCAGCATGTCTGAGAAAGTAATCAGCCATGATACCGGTCTTATGCATATTGCTGCGGCCTTCAATAAGCCCATAATATCAGTTTGGGGAAATACAGTGCCTGAATTTGGAATGTATCCCTATAAAACAGATCAGTCCCATATTGTAGAAGTGAAAGGTTTAAATTGCCGTCCATGTTCGAAAATTGGATTTAATAGCTGCCCAAAAGGACACTTTAAATGCATGAATCTTATAAATCTGAACAATATTATCACAGAAGCCAATGCGTAAACAATTACTCATCATTCGCCACGCAAAAGCAGAACTGGCAGATTTTAAAAAATCTGATTTCAAAAGAGCTTTGAGTACACGGGGTGAAAGAAATGCTCAGGAAATGGCTCAAAGACTAAAAATAAAAAAAATACAGCCACAAAAATTGCTTAGTAGTCCGGCATTACGTGCCATCTCAACCGCCAATTATTTCGCTATTGAATTAGGGATATCAAAATCAGAGATTATTCAGGATCTGGAAATTTACGATGCTTTAAGCAATACTTTGCTCAACTGCATTAATAATATGGATGATCAGGTGGATTTCGTGGCCTTGTTTGGTCATAACCCGGCCTTAACTCATCTAGTAAATAAATTCTGTAATACAACAATTTACAATATTCCAACCTGCGGTATGGCCTTAATAAAATTCCCATTTGATAGCTGGAAAATGCTTAGCGAGGAAACAGGAGATTTGATTTTTTATGATTTTCCTAAAAATAAACAGGTTTAAGAACCCGATTAAGCCATTTTATAAATCTTCCCGGGTAATGAAATGATACTTCCATTCATTTCCATGCCCAAAATGATCATGACTAGCCTACTTTGTTGAAAACCGCTTTTAATGGCGAGATCATCTACGCCAAGACTTCCATTTGCATAAAGTAAATCAGCAACATTCTGCTCATCTTCAGAAAGGTTTAAAGGCAGACTAAGTTGAGATTTTAACGGTAATATTTGGTCTGTTGTCCAGCCCATCATGTATTCCAAGTCTGCCACTCTAGTCATTAGGTTTGCTCTGTTTGTTTTAATCAGGAAATTACATCCTTGGCTGAATTCATCGTAAACTCTCCCCGGATAAGCAAATACATCCCTATTGTAGGAGTTAGCCAGTTCGGCGGTAATTAATGCCCCTCCTTTAATGTTAGCTTCTACGACAATGGTCAAATCGGCTAAACCGGCGATTATTCGGTTTCGTTTGGGAAAATTTTCTCGGTCTGGAATTGTACCCGACATGAATTCGGTGATCAGTCCACCGCAGTCCAGCATCTTTTCGGCCATTGCGCGGTGTTGGGCCGGATAAATTCGATCGAGCCCATGGGCAAGTACTGCAACATTCGGTACCGCGTTTTTAAGAGCTTCTTTATGTGCCGCTCCATCAATCCCATAGGCCAGGCCACTAATTATCAAAGGTTCATGGACCTTAAGATCTTCGATTAAGGATTTACATATTTCTTTACCATATTCTGTAGCATTTCTAGTTCCTACGATACTGATTACCTTGCCGGCATTGAGATTTGCATTTCCTTTAAAATATACTATTATGGGTGCATCCGCACAGTTTCTAAGGCGCTTTGGATACTCATCATCGGTCAGAAAAAATGTTTTAATTTTGAACTTTTCGATAAAATTCAGTTCCTGCTCTGCCCGTTGTAAGGCAGAATGCTCCTTTAAGAATTTCAATGTTTTAAATCCTATCCCCGGTATAAGCGCAAGATGTTTACTTTTTGCCTTAAACACTTCCTCGGCATCACCACAATAACTCAGGAGATTTCTGGCCAATACAGGGCCTATGCCAGGGATACATGATAATGCCAATTGATGAAGCAATGCCATATTTAAAGAATAAATAGCTAAAGAATATAAACAATGAGCAAACAAATGAAGAGACATTGGGGATGTCGCATTCATTTGAAAATATATTAAATCTTATTGTGGGATATAAACCACAAACTTATTATCAAAATAATCTTCCTTAAAAAACTTTGAAAGAGGTGTAAGTTCTACTTTTAACCCTGATTCCTTTATCTCCTCATCCAGATCACCACCTTTAAGGTACAATATACCATTTTGAAGAGTATTCATCGACTTTTTCTCAAATTTTCCCTTTACCCATGGATAAAATTCAGATAGCCGAGTTACTGCTCTGGAAACTACAAAATGAAATTTCTCATCAATATGTTCAGCTCTTGCATGGCTTGCCAACACATTTGTTAATCCACAACCCTTAGTAATCTCCTGAACTACTTTTATCTTCTTTCCTATTGAATCAACCAGATGAAATTCAGTTTCAGGAAACATGATGGCCAATGGAATTCCTGGAAAGCCCCCACCAGTACCTACATCTAGCACTTTTTCACCGGGCAAAAATGAAATGAACTTTGCAATAGCCAGTGAATGAAGAATATGATGAATATAAAGCATATCAATATCCTTTCTAGAAATCAGATTGATTCTGGCATTCCAGAAACGATATAGCTCGTCCAACATAGCGAACTGTTCTTTTTGTTTCTGGCTCAGGTCTGGAAAATAATATAATATGATATCAGAAGTCACTTCTTAAATTTTTCTTTTTACGATTCATAATATTCGACATCAGATCACGGGCTCTAAAAAGCTGAGCCTTCACCGTACCCAATGGCAAATCAAGCTGCTGAGCAATCTCTTCATAGGATTGTTCATCATAATACCTCAAAATAATCAGAGTTCTGTACCTTAGTGGTAACTGCTCCACAATACTCTTAAGTTTCTCGCTTTCCTGCTTCTTTATTGACGTTTGTTCAGGATTTAAGGTATCTGATGCAATCTGTAATTGCTTATCTTCCTTATCATCCTCAGATAAAGTTTGAAGAGAAATCACATTCAGTCTCTTCTTCCTTAAAAAGTCTATGCAGTTACTGGTTGCTATCCTAAACTGCCAGGTACTAAATGCGAAATCAGGTTTATACTTATCAATATTCTCAAATGCCTTACCAAATGTTTCAACTGTAAGGTCCATTGCATCATCTTTATTGTTGACCATTTTAAGTGCCATAAAGTAAATGGAGTCTTTATATCGTTGCATCAATTCAGCATAAGCTTTCTGATCCCCATCTTTAGCTCTACCGACTAGTATAAAATCGTTTTTGGCATTGGCCGAAAAGTTAGGATTTATTTCCATTCAACCCTCTTCCTGAAAATGGCAATGAAGTTTAAAAGCACGATATAAATGTAATAAATGAAATCAAATAGAGGAACCCACCAAATTAAATCAATATATTTTAACTTCTTTAAAACAGGAATATAAACCAATATTTGAGCTAAAAGTCTTATCGAATAAATTGTCCCAATAATCCACCATTCGGCTTTTATTACAATTAAAACAACCAGAAATGCATAGAATAAGAACCCAGAGAGCACCTGTAGTCCTAACATTTTTTTATGACTACTTTTGTATGCCTTTCCGGCACTTTGGTGTCGAAATTTTTGAGAAAAGTAGCTTGAAATCGATTTTTTGGGTTCAGACCAGACATGAGAATCAAAATCTATTTCGATCCTAGTATTAGTACTTGTGGCATTCTGATTTACAAAAAGATCATCATCACCTGATAATATATGCATGTGTGATGCAAATCCCTTTCCCTTAAAAAATAAAGATTTCCGGTAGGCCATATTTCTCCCTATTCCCATATATGGATTACCAACAAGTGCGTATGAAAGGTAGTTTAGCGCAGTTATGAATGTCTCATAACGGATAAACCGATTTAGCAGGCTCCCTTTAAATTCATAAGGTGAATAAGCAAGAACAATTTCGGTTTTCTCATTGAAATTTCGTTGAATCCGCTTTAGCCACTGATCTGATGTAGGTCTGCAATCGGCATCACTAAAGACTAGGTTTTCATTTTTAGCTGCTTTTATTCCTAGTGTTACAGCAAACTTCTTTCCGTGTTTAAAACGAGGGTGATCATTAATAGTAACGATCTTCAAATTCTTATGCTGAAGGGAAAGGTCACGCAGAAACCAGTCTGAACCGTCATTTGAACAATCATTTACAATTACAATCTGAAAATCAGGGTAATCCTGTAAAAAAAATGCCGAAAGATTCTGTTTTAAATTTTCGATCTCATTTTTTGCGCAAATTATAACCGATATAGGCTCCAAAACCTGGTTATGATCTTCATATCCTTTATAAACAGCCAATTTTCTGTGAATTGCTAGGGTATAATATAGCTGCAGGATCAAACAAATCAGTAAGGAAATTGAAATTGAAATAACTAAATAATCCACGCGTGAAAATTGGCTTTAAACTTGGTAAATTTCTTATTTTTCAGCTAACTATTGTCATAGTTTAGAAAATAAAACAAATAATCTGCCCATAATAAAGGCTCTCCCCAGCTAAAGTTTATATTTTACTATTTTTGTGGCTGATATTTTGTAATTGAATGAAATTTAAATTAGAGGCTTCAGATAAATCTTCGAAAGCACGGGCTGGCGAGATCAGCACCGACCACGGCATCATCAAAACCCCTATTTTTATGCCCGTAGGTACTGCAGGTTCAGTTAAAGCGGTGCACCAGCATGAACTTTCGGAAGATATTAAGGCCCAGATCATTCTTGGGAATACCTACCATTTGTACTTGAGGCCAGGTCTGGAAACCCTCAAACTTGCGGGTGGTTTACATAAATTTAACGGATGGGATAAACCTTTGCTGACTGACAGTGGCGGTTATCAGGTTTATTCACTGTCGGGAGTACGCAAAATTAAAGAGGAAGGTGTAACGTTCCGATCACATATTGATGGTTCGAAACATCTTTTTACCCCTGAATCGGTAATGGATACTCAAAGGGTAATTGGAGCTGATATTATAATGGCCTTTGATGAATGTACACCCTATCCCTGTGAATATGGCTATGCCCGTCGTTCGATGGAAATGACCCATCGTTGGCTTAAGCGCTGCTGCGATCGTTTTGATAACACAAATTCACTTTATGGATTTGATCAAACCTTATTTCCTATTGTACAGGGGTCCGTATATAAAGATCTTCGAAAACAATCTGCTGAGGTAATTGCATCATTTGAGAGAGAAGGAAACGCAATCGGCGGACTTTCGGTTGGAGAACCTGCACATGAAATGTACGAAATGACCGACATTGTTACCGATATTCTCCCGAAAGACAAGCCTCGCTATCTTATGGGTGTTGGTACACCTATCAATATTCTTGAAAATATTGCATTGGGAATAGATATGTTCGACTGCGTAATGCCAACACGAAACGCCAGAAACGGGATGTTATTTACTAAAAATGGCATAATTAATATCCGGAATGAACGCTGGAAGAATGATTTCTCTTCATTGGAAGAAGATAGTGATCTTTTTGCAGACAGAAATTATTCAAAGGCGTATCTTAGACATCTGGCTCATTCAAAAGAAATACTTGGCGCTCAGATTGCAACCTTACACAACCTGCATTTCTATTTATGGCTGGTGAATGAGGCTAGAGAGAAAATTATATCTGGAGACTTTTACGATTGGAAAAACAAAATGGTCATTCAATTATCACAGCGCTTATAGAATATGATTGGAATAATCGACTGGTATATCATTAAGAAATATTTAGGGACTTTTGCCTTTACCCTGTCTATTTTTACTGTGATTATTGTAATTTTCGATGTTTCCGAGAAGCTGGATGATTTTTTGAGGCATCAGGCACCGATTAAAGAGATTTTTTTCAGCTATTATGTTGGTTTTATTCCATTTTATCTCAATTTTCTTTCTCCATTAATAAATTTCATTGCCGTTATTTTCTTTACAGCGAAAATGGCCGATCAAACCGAAATAGTTCCGATTCTTAGTAGCGGGGTAAGTTTCAAACGATTTTTATGGCCTTATTTGATCTCATCCACAGTCATTTTTTTCGTTACGTTAATCTTTAATTTGTTTATCATACCTGAAACCAACCGATTGAAGATAGACTTTGAGAATGTTTATGTCAATCCGAAATCAGACAATTCTAAGATGTATACACATATGCAAATTGATAAGAATACTCTTGTCTACATTGAAAACTTCAACAATAATTCAAAAACCGGCTATAAATTTACACTAGAAAAATTTTCTGGACAGGATATGAAAGAAAAGCTGGTTGCCGACAGGATCAGCTGGGATTCAGTGAAAACAAAATGGAAAATAGAAAATTACTCCATTAGAAAAATTGATGGTTTGAAGGAGTCAATGTCGGCTGGTTTGCAAATGGATACAACCCTGGATATGCGCCCCAAAGACTTCGAGATTTATGATAACATATACCAAGCTATGAATATGGGTGAGTTAAATGACCGTATCAAGAAAGAAGAAATACGTGGTACCGGGGTAATGGCAGATTTAAAGCTGGAAAAATATCAACGTTTTGTTTACCCACTTTCAGCATTTGTTCTAACCTTAATGGGCGTTTCTTTATCATCACGTAAGGTACGTGGTGGTGTAGGACTTCCGCTAGGAATAGGTATTTTTTTAAGCTTCACCTATATTTTATTCATTAGGTTCTCAAGTATGTTTGCCTTAAAAGGCGGATTACCTCCTCTTATTGCTGTGTTAATTCCAAATATTGTTTTCGGAATTCTTGGGATCTATTTATTGATGAAAGCCCCAAAATAATCCAACATGCCATTTCAAAAACCTGTGATCAGCCAAAACCTGATCGTCCTTCACATCACCGTGTTTATATGGAGCTTTACCGGAATCCTGGGTGCTTTGATCACTATCGATGCCGCCCATCTTGTTTGGTACAGGGTTCTGATTGCCATTATTAGTTTATATGGGTATTTTATATTTAAGAAAATACCTCTCAGAGTTTCCTTAGAAACATTTATAAAATTATTCTGTACAGGAGCCCTAGTTGCAGCTCATTGGATTCTATTTTTTCAGTCAATCAAATTGTCTACCGTTTCAGTTACCCTAGTAAGTATCTCCTCTCTTACCTTCTTTACAGCAATATTAGAACCACTGTTGAAAAGGCAAAAAATATCAGGACTTGAAATATTTACAGGCCTACTAATTATATCTGGAATTTATTTGATTTTCAAGTTTGAATCCCGGTACTCGGCAGGAATAATCAGCGGCCTATTAAGTGCTTTATGCGCAAGTATTTTCTCAATCATAAATTCCAAGCAAATCCAAAACCGCCCTGCACCCATTATAAGCTTCTATGAGCTCATTGGAGCTTGGGTATGGGTTTCTATTTATTTATTAATTTCAGAAGGCCTGAAGGCTCCTGTCAGCCTCAATCCATCTGATTTGTTCTTTTTATTGATCTTGGGAACCGTTTGTACCTCACTTGCCTACGTTGCAGGTGTTGCAGTTATGAAAGAATTATCAGCTTTTAGGGTAGCTCTAATTACGAATCTAGAACCGGTTTATGGCATAATTCTAGCCTTTATGTTCTTTGGCAAAAAGGAACAAATGACTCCGGGATTTTATGCTGGAGCAATAATTGTGCTGGGTACTATCTTCATGTATCCCTATTTAAAAAACATAAAAAGAAAGCCAATTCCGAAAACCCCCATCGGGTAGGGGAGGAGTTTTTTACACTAAGGCCTATTTAAAATGGGATCGGAAGAACATTTAAATGAATAATATTTCAATTTGTAATCTTGCCAAAATTCAACTCCTATTTATCTACAGGTTTTGGGATACAGTCAGATCGAATTTGATGGGATTTCAAGTCTTTAAAATTCATTTAGTGATAAAGTAATTAATCAATTAAAATGGCTTATTAAGACGAGATGTTGTATCCAATAAAAGGAACGTTGGGTATTTTAATACGAAAGGTAAACAGGTACATCATACCTTTAAATATTGAGCAATAAACTGTTTAATAAAATCAATACTCAATATCAGGATTGCCAGAATATTGATTACTAACTGAAGAAAACCTGAAAGTAAAAAAATAACCGTAATTCCTATAGAGGTAAAAATCAAATATTAGATTCGCTCAAAAAACATTAAATTTTT
>JBDNGV010000320.1:0-4129 GCA_041689125.1 Daejeonella sp. | reverse complement strand
GTAGCAAAAACGGTCTTGCTTTGTCCTGATCCAAGCCACTGCTGGTACAGCTTGCGCATCTTCTGTTGTTCATGTCTTTTCATGAAACAAGATTAACCCTAAACTTTTAAATCTGAAATATGCGGTTTATCGGACGGATACACAGTCTTTATCAATTTAAAAGCTTTGCTGTAGAAAAGTCGTTTTTAAAAGTAGGAATTTTCGATATAGAAAAAGATTTATTATTAGCACAATTTGATTGTAAAACGGATGTTGATGACCTTCATTCTATAGCAGCCTTTGTTACGCTAATTTCTGACTTTAAATTTCAAAAAATACATTATCATGCAGTTGCTGGCACTTATGGTATTCAGGAAGGGTTATATGTTCCACCTAATAATTTATTTCAACTTGCTTTTGGAAAAAACTGGACAGACGCAAATGCAAATTTTAAAGACGCTATTGAAAAAGTTAAAGTTATAATTAAAGTAACTCTCTCAAACCAAGGTGATATTTGGATTGCAGTAGCAGGTTAATCTGATTTTACTGCAGGACTTATAAAAGCTGTTCAATTAGATTTGCCCGAAATAAATATTTCGCAGCGTATTGATGTGGTTCAGTATAGTGATTGGAATGAAAAAGCAATGATTTAAACGTATCTTCGAAGCCATTAAAATTGGTATATCCCACAAAACAGTATTTTATGACCTTAAATGTCCAAATTACCAGAAGAACATAAATTTATTGATCTTTCAGATTATGGAAGACCAGCAGCTAAAGTTATTGCGAACTCCCTAAAGAATACCTCTTTCACGCCTATTCACGTTACGATTGGATTCATAATATCTGGCCTCATTGCCATCTATTTTATTATTATAGGATATTATTGGCTCGCTGCGTTCTTTTTAATTTTCAAATCTATTCTAGATGCTGCAGATGGTGAATTGGCTCGTTTAAAACAAAAGCCATCATATACGGGTCGCTATTTAGATTCTGTATCTGATATTTTATTAAATGCTTTATTTTTCATTTCCATATGGTATGTTACTGATAATGCCATTTGGATATGCTTTGTAGCATTCTTGGGTTTGCAATTGCAAGGTACACTTTACAATTACTACTATGTTATTTTAAGAAATAAATTTGATGGAGATACGACTAGTCGGGTTTTTGAAAATAAAACACCTACAGCGCTAAAAGGTGAAGAGCAAAAGCACGTGAATATTCTTTTTGCTATGTATAAGACGCTTTATGGCGCTTTTGATAAAACCATTTATGCTTTAGATAGCAATGCTAATAAAGGTGAAGTATTGCCAAATTGGTTGATGACAAGTGTATCTACTTTTGGTCTGGGTTTCCAATTGCTCATTATTTCCGTTATGCTTGTATTGGGCTTGAAAGCCATTATTCTACCCTTCTTTTTAGCTTACACCATTATGGTCTTTGTATTTATTGGAATACGTAAATTTTTCTATTAATAGTAAATTACCTAGCAATAGGGAATTAGTTTATTTTTCGGGTAATACTATTAATACCAGAACAAAAACACGATCAATAGAATTTGAAATTCAAAATTTCGGAATACTTATTACCTAGATGAGGAATCTGTGTTTAGGACGGAATATTTCTTAAAAAAATATTTGATCTCAGGTTATCAGCTATTTATTATTCAAATATTCACTATTTTTAGTTCAATAAATTACCCTAAGACTATTGAATCATGAATAAAATTGCTTTATTTTTTCTATTTCTGATCCTTTTTGTAAATCAATACTTAATTGCCCAGAACAAGGAAAAACTTCGTCGAGCCGATTCTTTTTTTGGCGTTCATTTCGATCTTCATGCTAGTGAAGATATTATTGATGCCGGAAAAACGCTGACTCCGGAAATGATTGATACCTTTTTAACCAAAGTGAAACCCGATTTTATTCAGATTGATTGTAAAGGTCATCCCGGTATTTCAAGTTATCCAACCAAGGTTGGATATCATGTCAAAGGATTTGAGAAAGATCCTCTTCGCTTGTGGCGCGATGTTACTGAAAAAAATAAGGTCGGTTTGTACATGCATTATTCAGGTGTTTGGGATGCAAAAGCTACTCAAGAAAACCCAGATTGGGCAATAGTAAAAGCAAACGGAGAAAAAAGTACTCAGAAAATTTCGTTTTTTAGCCCATACCTCGATCGACTAATGATTCCGCAGCTGAAAGAGTTAAGTAGTGAATACCATGTTGACGGAGCTTGGGTGGATGGTGAATGTTGGGCAGTAGAACCAGACTATAGTGAATCTGCAATAAACGCTTGGAAAAAAAAATCCGGTCACTCAGAAATTCCAAGAACACCAACAGATCAATTCTTTTCGGAGTACATTGAATTTACCAGAACTCTTTTTCGAGACCACTTGAAAAAATATGTGGATGCCATTCATAAGTTTGATCCGAAATTTCAAATTACTAGCAACTGGGCATATTCCTCATTAATGCCCGAAAAAGTTAATGTAAATGTTGACTTTTTATCTGGCGACGTTACTCCCCAAAACGGTGTTTTTCGCTCTGCCTTCGAAGCCAGATGTCTTGCACCTCAAGGAAAACCATGGGATTTAATGGCTTGGGGATTTTCATGGAATGGAGGTAAAATGCCCATGAGCTTTAAATCGGCCATTCAACTTAAACAAGAAGCCGCACAAATTATGGCTATGGGTGGTGGTGTTCAGTTCTACTACCAACAGAATAAGGATTTATCGCTTAAACCATGGTTGGCCAATATATTGACCGATATTGGTTCGTTCTGTCGCGAACGACAAGCCTTTTGCCACAAAGCAATGGCAATACCACAAATTGCCCTCCTCTACCCTTCTCAGTCATACGAGAACAACTGGACTACTCCATATTCCGGTTCAACCGACAAACTTCAAGGAACGCTATATGCCTTGCTCGACAACCAGCTTCCAGTAGAAATACTGATGGAACATAACCTGAGCGGTAAAATGAGTCAATATCCCTTAATTGTGGTTCCTGAATGCGATTATATTGCACCATCGTTGCTGACTGAGCTTCGGGCTTACCTTGAAAATGGCGGAAACCTGTTGATAATTGGTCCGGAAACAGCGCGAATATTTGCCCGCGAGCTGGATATAAAAGACGCGAAGAAAACACAAGAACAAACGCTTTTCATTTCGGCTGACCATCGTTTAGGTACCATAAATTCGCCATCTCTAGATATGGAAATGGGTGGAGAAAGCAAGATACTTTCTCATTTTTACAATGCTAGCGACTATTCCTATTTAGATAACAATGTTGCATCATCAACCCGTAAGGTTGGAAAAGGAAAGATTTCGGCTATCTATTTCAATGCTGGTACAGCTTATAATCAGTACAAAACTCCTGTTATTCGTGATTTTGTTGCAGAAGCTATCGATCAATTATCTCCTGAATTAATGTTTAAAGTAACAGGTTCGCATCTGGTGCACGTTACAGCCAACAAATTGAACGACAAAACAATGATAAACCTGATCAATGTTGCCGGCGAACATACCAACCAAACAGCCATCGCTTACGATCAAGTTCCGGAGTTGAAAGACATCACTGTTAGTATTAAAACAGCTATTAAACCTTCAAAGATCGTGCTTCAGCCGGAAGGAAAACTTTTGGATTTTACTTTTACTGATGGATACGCAATTGTTAAAATACCGAATCTTAAGCTACATTCCATTTTAGAGATTGCTGAAAAATAAACAATAAAGGGTAAAAAGGAATAATTTATTGCTGGACATATCTATCATCTTGAACTTAAGAAAGAAGTTTAAGCTAGAAGTATAAAGGAAATATTGCAACAAGTGCCCCAAACTTTGTTTACACACCCAAAACACGGCACAATTCAAATTAAATATTCAAGAATTTATTTTTGGGCACTTTTGGACTTTTTGGAATGCGTGTCAAAGAAACTTTCGTTGTTTATGATGCAAAAGGAATTGACCAGAAAACTAAAAATATTATATTTAAATGTTTTGAAATAGGCGTTTAAGTGATAATCATTTTATAGGTGCAAGGGGCGTTTTTTACCATTCTGGTCATTAGGTTTTCAAAAATGCCCACTTTCATCTGATGCCTGTTAAACCGGTACGTATATTCATCGATGTAGGATTGGAGGTGTT
>JBDNGV010000319.1:0-5629 GCA_041689125.1 Daejeonella sp. | reverse complement strand
GTTTGGCGAGGAGAGATCTAAAAAAGTAAGCCGCTACCGTCATTAACGTAGGCAGTGCAATAAATATTTGTTTGTGAAAGAAATAAACTGACAATAAGCATCTAACTCAGTTAAGCAGAGAATAAATGGAGAGTGGACAATTTACAATTTAGCGGAGAATTTGGAGTTGATAGTAATTTTCACAATTAACACTATATAACTAACCAACTAACTACTAACCAACTAACTACTAACCAACTAATTCATATGAAAAGAATCAGCATCCTGCTGACAGGATTTACATTAATTTGCAGTTTTGTATCAGCGCAGGGAATTCAGGGTTATCAAAAGCCACCTGAGCCAATACTCAGCCTGTTTGAAGCGCCTGTTAGCCCGACGGTCAAGATCAGTTCTGGCGGTGAATGGATGCTCCTGCTCGAAATACAGGGTCTTCCTACTATTGCAGAATTATCACAGGCTGAGTTAAGACTCGCGGGACAGCGGATTAATCCTGCAAACAACGGACAAAGCCGCGCTTCTACATTTAAGGGTATAAAAATTATAGCTGTCAGTTCAGGAACTGAATACACAATCAACGGTCTCCCCAATGAGCCCCGCCTTTCGGAGATTACTTGGTCTCCAGATGAAAACAAAATTGCCTTTTTACACACTGGATCAAAGGGTATTGAATTATGGGTAGCTGATCTTAAATCCTTTCAGGCCAATCGTCTCGGCAATTTTTATGTCAATAATACCTATGGCAATGCCATTATTTGGAACCCTGACGGGAAAAGCATTATTGCAAAATTCATTCCTGATGGCAGAACTACCTTAGCTACTCAAAATACAAGTCCAGAGGAACCATTAATTCAAGAAACTACCGGTAAATCTGCTCCGGTCCCAACTTATCAAGACCTTTTGAGGAATCCTTATGATGAAAAACTTTTCGATCATTATTTCACCGCTCAGTTAAAGCAGGTTAATCTTGAGGGACAATCGAGAAATTTCATGCAACCCACAATCATCAGATCAATGGAATATTCACCAGACGGGAAATTTTTGTTGATGGCGAATATATCACGACCCTATTCCTATCAGGTTCCGATAAATGCTTTCCCCTTTACAACATCCGTTTACGATGATGAAGGAAAGCCGATTAAAAAACTTTATGAAGCGCCTCTTGCTGAAAATATTCCAGCCGGATTTGACGGAGTTCCTAAAGGACCGAGGGCATTCGGTTGGCGGGCCGATAAAGGAGCAGTGCTTTACTGGGTCGAGGCACTTGATAATGGCAACCCGGCACAACAAGCAACAATCCGCGATATAGTTTATACTCAGGAAGCCCCATTCAATCAATATCCGCTTAAACTTGCTGATTGTTATTTCCGTTTCAATTCGATTGTTTGGGGTGATGATAAACTAGCTATTCTGACTGAACGCTGGTGGAAAACTCGTTTTGAGAGAAGATCATTTATTAAACCTTCCAATGTAAACTTCAGAGTTAATCTTTATGACCGCTATTTTGAAGATGGCTACAATGACCCGGGTGTAATTGTAACCAGAAGAAATGAATTTAACAGAAATGTACTTCTGACAGAGTTTAACGCGCTGAAACGAATCAGTGATCCTGATAATGTCAATATATTCACTATTAGTGATGGTGCTTCACCTGAAGGCGATCGTCCATTTCTGCAAAAATTCAATATCAAGACTAAACTCATGGATACTCTTTTCCGGTCTGCATCTCCTTATTATGAGCGTCCGGTATTTTTTAATAATGGGAAATTCATGATTAATAGCCGAGAATCTAGCGATTCGGTTCAGAATTATTTCAAGATTAGTCTTGAAGATAAAAGCTATACCCGGCTAACTAATTTTAAAGATCCCTATCCTGAACTTATAGGTGTAAAAAAGCAGCAATTAAGCTATAAACGTTTGGATGGAATAACACTCGGAGGAACACTTTACCTTCCTAAAGGATTCAAAACTGGAGATCCGCCACTTCCCGTACTAATCTGGGCATATCCCCGTGAATTCAAGACAGCAGCAGCCGCCGGGCAGACCAAAGGTTCAGCGTATAAATTCAGTATTATCGGCAAAGCCTCTCCAGTGTACTGGGTAAGCCGCGGATATGCGGTTCTTGACAATGCAGATATGCCGATTGTTGGAGAAAGCAATACAGAACCCAATGATACTTTTGTAGAGCAGATCAGGTACAATGCTGAAGCTGCGATCAATCACCTAGTTAATATGGGGGTTGCCGATCGGAAACGAATTGCAATCGGAGGCCATTCATACGGTGCTTTCATGACAGCCAATCTTTTAGCCCATACTAATCTGTTTGCAGCCGGCATTGCCCGAAGTGGAGCCTATAACCGCAGCCTAACCCCTTTTGGATTTCAGGCCGAAGAACGTACTTTTTGGCAGGCACCGGCGGTCTATACCCGGATGTCGCCTTTTGCCTATGCGGATAAAATAAAAACACCTATTTTGCTTATCCATGGACAAGCTGATAATAATTCAGGGACATTTCCCATGCAAAGTGAGCGTTTTTACAGTGCATTAAAAGGACATGGAGCTACTGCGCGACTAGTCCTTTTACCTTCAGAGTCTCATGCTTACCAGGCTAAAGAATCGATCATGCACATGCTCTGGGAAATGGATAACTGGCTTGAGAAATATGTAAAGAATAAATAAATCACATACCTAATTGTACATTTTAATTTTAGTAAAAGGACTGAGTTACCAAAATAAAGGTGATCAAACCTGTTTAATTGAATTTTATGGATAGAGTTTCCAAATTTACTGAGAAAATAAAAGCCTCTTATAATACTCAGGGAGAGAGTATTTATTTAGGAGCCGGTCTGCTTGACGGCGAGATTATTGCCGGCGCTGAAGTAAATCTGTCATTAAAAATGATGAATCGTCATGGTTTAATAGCCGGTGCAACCGGTACAGGAAAAACCAGGACACTTCAACTTATGGCAGAACAACTTTCTGATGCCGGTGTTCCTGTGTTCATGCTGGATGTTAAAGGCGACCTCTCAGGCTTGAATCAAGCAGGATTTAGTAATCCAAAAATTGAAGAAAGGGCAACAGCACTAAATATAAGTTACAATCCTTCAGGATTCCCAGTAGAGCTATATTCACTTTCCGGAAAAAAAGGTGCCCAAATGCGTGCAAGCGTACTTGAATTTGGTCCTGTTTTATTATCAAAAATTCTGGGATTAAATGAAACTCAGTCGGGAGTGATGGCTGTTATCTTCAAATATGCTGATGATCATAAACTCCAGCTAGTTGATCTCAACGACCTGAAAAAGGTTATTTCTTACCTTTCGGGTGGGCCTGGTGCCGCCGAGATTAAGGAAAGCTATGGCAGTATTTCGGGATCTACCTCAGGGACAATACTCAGGAAAATAGTAACTATAGAACAGCAAGGACTTTCTCAGATATTCGGGGAAAAATCCTTTGACATACAGGATATGATCAACAGCATCGATGGTAAAGGCGTAATCAGCCTTCTTAATATCTCAGATGTGCAGAATCAGCCAGTTTTATTTTCAACTTTTCTTTTGAGCTTACTTGCAGAAATATTTTACACAATGCCTGAAGCAGGTGATATCGATAAACCCAAACTGGTTTTCTTTTTTGATGAAGCACATCTGTTGTTTAGAGATTCACAAAAAGCTTTTCTCGAGCAAATAGAAACGATCATTAGACTGATCCGTTCCAAAGGCATTGGTGTATTTTTCTGTACTCAAAGTCCGATGGATGTACCGGAAAGTGTGTTGGGGCAACTTGGAAACAGAGTTCAACATGCCCTAAGAGCATTTACCCCAAATGATGTAGAGGCATTGAAAAAGACCGTAAACACTTATCCCCGTTCAGAATTTTATGAAATAGATCGGGTTCTTACCTCCTTGGGTACAGGTCAGGCATTAATTACAGTGCTTAATGAAAAGGGAATTCCAACAGAGGTGGTTGCGACGCATTTAAATCCACCTAGAGCAATAATGGGACCCATGTCTGAAGCAGATTGTGATACCCTGATGCAATCCAGCTCACTTTATCAGAAATATCAGGAAGTAATCGACCCGGTTAGTGCTTATGATATTCTAAGCCAGCGTATAAACGAAAAAATGGCGGCAGATGAAGAATTAAAAGAGCAAAATATAGAAAACATGCCAAGTCAAAGGGCGGAAAAAAGTACATTTGAGAAAGTAATCAATGCTCCAATAACAAGGCAAATTGGGACAGCCATTGTAAGAGGATTATTCGGAATGCTCACTGGCAAAAAACCGCGCATGAGGTATTAAGGACCAATAAATCGATTACCTTTGTATTAATTGATTTAAACACAAACAGAAAAATTTAGACTCAAAATATAGCATGAAACCTACTTTAGTGATTTTAGCAGCAGGAATGGCAAGCCGATATGGCAGTATGAAGCAAACCGATGGATTCGGACCAAACGGAGAGACAATAATTGAATACTCTATCTATGATGCCATAAAAGCAGGCTTTGGAAAAGTAATCTTTGTAATAAAAGAAGAGTTCGCAGAGAATTTCAAAGGTATTTTTGAACCCAAACTAAAAGGGAAGATCGAAACAGATTACGTTTTCCAAAGTTTTGACCTGAAATCTTTTGGAATAGACATTGAAATTGAAAGATCAAAACCATGGGGAACAGCACATGCTGTTTTAGCAGCAAAAGATGTTATTAAAGAACCTTTTTGTGTGATTAATGCCGATGATTTTTATGGCCGTGAATCCTACCAGAAAATGTGTGATTTTCTGAATAATGGAGTTAGTGATACTCAGTTTTCTATGATTGGATTTCAGATTGATAAGACTCTTTCAGAACATGGATATGTGTCAAGAGGAGTATGTGAAGTGGATTCAGATGGTAACCTTGCCGAAATTCATGAACGTATCAAAGTATATTTTAAACCCGTTGAAGCCGGTAACAAAAACATCGTATTTGAAGAAGAAGGACGGGAATATCCAATAAGGTCGAATTCAAGGGTTTCTATGAACTTCTGGGGGTTTACTCCTAAAATATTTGAATTATCATCAAGCATTTTCAAAGAATTTGCGTTGGCAAATACAGATAATCCTAAGGCAGAATTTTTTATTCCACTTGCAGCTGAAAGGCTAATCAGAAACCATCAAGCAAGCTTCAAGGTAATCCCGACACAAGATCAATGGTTTGGGGTAACTTATGCAGAAGACAAGCCGATTGTACAGGAATGTATTGACAGACTGGTTTCAGAGGGTGAATATCCGAGTAATTTGTGGGGTTAAAATCCATCATGCCCGACTGAAAAAAGGAGGGATATTTTCTTTATTGAACTTTACAGGAATTATCCCTTATCACACTCATACCCCCAGCCATATTGGTTACCTTTAAATCCATTCTGGGTAATAATATAACTTGCCATCGGGCTTCTGTGGCTGCGGGAACAATAAACAATGATCTCCTTGTCTTTATATGCCGCCAACAACTCAATTTTTGCTTCGAGTTCCTGTACTGGCAAATTTATCGCATTCTTTAATCTCCCTAGCTTTGGCTCTACATTCCCGTCAAATTCATCACAAGACTGGCCACAAGGGGTGCAGGAAAATTCGACATTAATCTTGAGCGGTCCGG
>JBDNGV010000318.1:0-2187 GCA_041689125.1 Daejeonella sp. | reverse complement strand
TAAAAAGGAGCATCATAGCAAATAATTATTAATTTGAAGGCAAACAAGACCCAAATCGACCAATTAGTTTAGCAGCTTTAAGTCCTAAACGCAGAAGAAATCGCCATTATAGAGAACAATAAAATTAATCCATTATGACAAAAGAAACCGTCATAAAATTGTTTGAGGATAAAAAGGTAAGAACCGATTGGGATGCTGAACAGGAAAAATGGTATTTATCCATCATTGATGTAATTGAAGTGCTAACGGGAACCGACCGTCCCCGAAAATGAAATGTACTGACTTAAAAGCCAAGCTCAATAAGGAAGGCAGTGAACTGTCCGAACAAATCGGACAGTTGAAAATGTCTGCCCCCGATGGCAAAATGCGTTCAACTGATGTTGCCGATACCGAGCAATTGTTCCGCCTTGTTCAATCTATTCCATCTCCTAAAGCAGAACCTTTTAAATTGTGGCTAGCCAAAGTTGCTTCAGAAAGATTAGATGAAATGCAAGACCCAGAATTGAGTACTGATAGAGCCTTGGAAAACTACATGAACTTGGGCTATTCAGAAAGTTGGATTAATCAATGTCTTAAAAGCATCGAAATAAGGAAAGAATTAACAGATGAATGCAAAAGATGCGCTTAAAAGATTACCATCTCTTGAAAAAGGGGACTAGTAAAAAGGTTAAAAAGGATAGTAATTAAAGGCAAACGAATTACAAATAAACAAATTTTACAAGCACCTAATTGCAATTGTTAATTCCTGTATATCAAAGAAATTATGATTATTGGCACATTTCATCCGAAATTTGAAACCCAAACAAGACTTTTTTAAGAAATGGCAATTGACACCTTACAAACATTAGACGTAATAGAGGCAATGGAAAATTTCATTTCGAAGGTTACCAAGAGTTTTACACCAGAACTGATATTAACAAACCCCAAATCGATATTTTATAAATACTTTGCAGGCATCAAATAATTTTTCACATAATCTTCAACACCCCCTTCCAAACTATAAAAATCTAAACTAAAGCCAATTGATCTTAGTTTGTCCATGCTAGCCTCTGTAAAATACTGATATTTTTCACGGATATCCTCTGGTGTGGGAACGAAGGAGATGGATACAGGAGCATCCATTGCATTGAAAGTACTGCTGGCCAGATCCATAAAAGTTCTGGCCTTTCCGGTGCCCAGGTTATATATTCCCGAATCTTTGCGGTGATGCATCAGAAAATATAAAACATTGACCACATCTTTGATGTAAACAAAATCACGCATTTGTTCGCCATCTTTAAATTCGGGATTATGGGATTTAAATAATTTCATAGCCCCTGTTTTTTTGATCTGATTGAACGTATGGAAAATTACAGAAGCCATCCGGCCTTTATGGTATTCATTGGGTCCGTAAACATTGAAAAACTTTATTCCGGCCCAGAAATAAGGTTTTTTCTCCTGCTTTAATGCCCAGTTGTCAAAGTCGTTCTTAGAATCACCATAAGGATTGAGCGGTTTCAGCAATGGAATCTTTGATTCATCGTCATCATAACCATATTCCCCTAAGCCGTAGGTAGCAGCTGAAGAAGCATAAACGAGCGGTAGGCCAAATTCTTCACAAATTTTCCAGATATTTTTAGTGTATTCAAGGTTCAGGCGGTTGAAAAGTTCAACATCCATCTCTGTGGTATCTGTACGGGCGCCAATATGAAATATAAACTGAACATGCAAATGGTTTTCTATCAACCATTCAGGAAAAACAGTACGATTTACTTCTTTGCTGAACCGTTTGCCTGCAAAATTCCTATTCTTTTCAGCATCCAAGAAGTCGTCAACCAGCACCAGATCATAATATCCATTATCGTTTAGTTTCTGAACCAGACAACTACCGATAAATCCCGCTGCTCCTGTTATAATGATCATTTTTATAAAATTTATTTACCTTTTTATTAATTTAAGAATAAGTTTTGATTTGTTTCCGGGATGATACCTTGTTTATGTGCTTCATCAAAAAATGTTTGCACAGCTTTTCGCCCTTCCTCGCCAAGATCCAAAGAGAATTTATTCACGTAGAGTTCAATATGTTTATAGATTACCTCTCTACTCATTTCCTGTGCATGTGAGCGGATAAAATCAAATCCTAAATTTGGATTTTCAAATGCAAAACTGACACTTCTGCGGATAATCCGGTTCACCTTTTGCTTTATT
>JBDNGV010000317.1:0-1095 GCA_041689125.1 Daejeonella sp. | reverse complement strand
TGCCATTGCAGGTTCCATTTTACCTTCTGTTGCACTGGCCTCATCTTCGCATGATCTTAAGAAGATTACTGGCTTGGATTTTAAAAAACTACGTGAGCAGTATAAGGAGGCATTGCTCGGAAAATTTATCCCCAATATGGATAAATACGTAGTTGATCATGAACTTGGCGGATTTATGTGTTCAGTGGATATTTTGACAAGAAAGCTGGTTAGTACCACCAAGCGGGCGTGGTTTGAAGGAAGAGGGATATGGATGTATTCCTTTCTGTATAATAATCTGGAAAAGGATCCTGCCTATCTTGAAATTGCTCGTAAATCGAAAGACTTTATTTTAAAGCGTTTGCCTACAGACGGGACATATTATATTTCATCATTCAGTAAGGAGGGTGAACCAATTGGTGATACCGAAGGAGATATTTATGGAAATCTTTTCGTAGCAGAGGGTCTGGCAGAATATGCTAAAGCCAGCAATGAATCTAACTATTTCGATATGGCCATAGAAATAGTACTTAAAGCAGTAAAGCGATATGATAGACCGGAGTTTACCTATCTCTACAAGGCAGAAAACAGAGTAGCAGGACCAAGAATTCTCGGCCATTGGATGATATTGCTGAGTGTATGTACACAAATGCTCCGCCAGAGGAGGGACAAGGAGATCAAAGCACTTGCAGATCGTTGTGTAGATGCAATTATGAATTATCACCTGAATAAAGAATACAGGTTATTGAATGAAGCACTGGCGCATGATTTGAGTCCGCTTGCTGATCCGGTTAGCTCCCAGTATGGTGATGTGGGTCATGGATGTGAAACTCTGGCATTTGTGATGAACTATGCGGTTCTGATTAAAGATGCTGATCTTTTTCAAAAGTCTTCCAAAGAATTTAAAAGACATGTTGATGCGACATGGGATGATGTATATGGCGGTTTTTATCACGAGCTTACCCATGTAAATAATAATACATGGACTCTGAATAAATTACGTTGGGTTCATGAAGAGATATTGATCGGTGCAATGATTCTGATCGAACATACAGGAGACGAGTGGGCCATCAATTGTTATGCTAAGACCGAGGCATATATTAGGAAAAATTATGT
>JBDNGV010000316.1:0-7886 GCA_041689125.1 Daejeonella sp. | reverse complement strand
TTTTTGTTATGGCGGCTATGGCAGAACTTATTGATGATTCATCTGTAAAAAAGCGTTCAATCCACCTGATTGATATTTTGATGCAGCACATTATTGACCACGATCTTTACCTGGTTGATTATGACGGAAAACCAACCACCTGGGGGCGTTGGAATCCGGAATATGTGAATGCTCGTCCGGAAAATGTCGGTGACCGTAAAATTTGTTCCTCCAACATTATTTCCATGTTGCAGACAGCTTATCACTTCACGAAAAAAGAAGTATATAAGGTAAAAGCTGTTGAACTGATGGAAAAATACGGGTATTTGAAAAACCTGATGCGCCCTATGAAATCAATTGGAATGGCACCTGCCGATGCCGATGAGTTAAGCAAGGAATTGTCGGATGCCTGGAATCATTCGGATGACGAAATGTATTTTCTTGGATACTGGGGACTTTACCGATATGCGCTGAATGAGGATTTAAAAGCGAAATTTAAGGAGTCAATTGTAGATCACTGGGAAATTGAACGGCCTGAAAAAGAAGGTGCATGGAATATTTTTACAGCAATGCTGGGCGATCGAGACTACGATTTGAAGGAAGCGGTTTGGTATCTTCAGGAACATCCATTGGATATGATCAACTGGAATATCATGAACAGCCACCGGCAAGACATAGAAAAGATGGGACCAAACTTTAGAAATCAGACGCTGAAAGAAGTTTTGCCTCCGGATGAACGACCTGTCCAGCGGCACAATGCAAACATGTTTAACTTGGATCGAAAAGGAGCCAACGGTACAGACGAACACAGTGCCGGAGATATCTGGTTATTGCCCTACTGGATGGGCCGTTATTTGGGCGTGATCTCAGCTCCTTCTAAATAAAGCTGGAACCGAATTTCAGGAAACAGACCATAACAGAAGTTCTTCCTCCTGATGAATTGCCAATTACACGACACAATGTCAGCCTTCAGAAGGTCAGAAAACAGCGCAGTTGACATTTGGTTGTTGCCACTGAATGGGACCGTATATGGGCGTGAATGTTGGACATGAAGTTAAACAATAAGTAGTTATTACCTTGAGAGTAAACAAACGATCAAATCTGATCTTAAGCCTAGTTCTTTCTTTCCTGATTTTAGGATTGCTATCGTGCGATCAGAAAGTGAAATCAGTAAAGGAAGTGATGGACAAAGTTGTTACGCAACTCTATCAAACAACCAGTCAGGCCGATTTGGCAAAACTGGACTACGACCAGGCGATGTCTTTATTCACCAAAGACGATCTGCAGGCGCTTTCAACCAAACATTGGAGCTTTGATGTAAATGTACCTGTGGTAGTTTCGATAATGAGGGACAGCAAACAAAAGATTGCGCCATTTTGGTTGGAGCGTAATGGTTTCAATAAAACTGAAAGGATAATGAAAAATGAACAAACCACTTACGAAATCTGGCAGAAATCATTTAAAGCCGGAAGGGTTGGTTTGGGTATTCAAGGTTTGGACAATTCAGGACTTCATTACTTTGTTTCAGTTGCTCCGCAAAAGAACAATGATCAATTGGAATTAAGTCATTTTTTTCCTGAAAATCAGTTTGTCGGAGTTTTGGACGATGGTGCTTTTACCTATCACGACTGGGACGAATTGGTTTTGACCGACGTGCCGCCATCAATGAAAGGACAAAAATTGCTGACAACTGTCAGAGGCAGGGGAATCGAGTCGCATTTGGTCGGGGCTTTCCGTACCACGGCTTATCCATCGTCACAAACCGCCGATCAGGTGCTGTTAACCTGGAGTTCCGATCCTTCAACAAGTATGGATATTCAATGGAGAACTGATACGACCGTCGAGGGTGGCAGGTTGAAATACAGGGAATCAGGAAGTGCAGACATTCGTACAGTAGAAGCGGAAAAAATAGTCATGGAAGACCGCTTACTGATGAATGGCCGGTTTATAAATCACTTCACTGCAAACTTAAGAGAACTAAAACCTGGAACCTCTTATCAGTATTTGATTGAGCCTCAGACCGAATGGTCTGATAAATTTTCGTTTTCCACAGCGGGTAATAATGATTCGTTTTCCTTCTTATGGTTTGGCGACACCCATTTTTCACCTAAATACGGGGAAATTCTAAAGCTGGCTAATGAATCACACCCCGATGCGTCCTTCTTTTCAATTGCTGGCGATTTAGTCAGTGATGGATTGTACCGCAACCAATGGGACGAGCTGCTGGAACATTCAAAAGAGGTAATTACCCGGAAGCCCTTGATGGCCGTACCGGGAAATCACGACAACCGTGCAGGTCTGGGTGCTCAAACGTACCGCGATGTATTTAGCTACCCGGAGAACGGGCCCGTTGGTGTTCCTAAAGAACAAACCTATTCGTTTACCTACAAAAATACGCTGTTCCTGATGATTGACGCAACTTTCCCCATTGAGGCGCAAACGGATTGGATTGAAAAGCGTTTATCTGAAACAAAGGCAAGCTGGAAGATTGCGATGTTTCATTTTCCGCCTTACAACTGGGAGGAACCATATGTTAACATTCAGAAAGCCTGGGTTCCGCTTTTCGATAAATACGCTGTGGATATGGTTTTTGGTGGTCATACCCACTATTACATGCGTTCAAAACCAATGAAAAACGGTCAGGTAGTTGATTCGTATAAAGATGGAACTGCTTACATCATTTCCATTTCACTGCCAACGCGGCCTCATGAAATTACAAATGAACCTTATGCTGAAACTATCAATACAAATGGTCAGTTGTATCAGTACATTAAAATTGTCGGAGATAAACTATTTTATCAATCGGTCAATATTGAAAATAAAATCATCGATTATTTCGAAATCAAAAAGCATTAACCCAATAAATCTAAAATTGCGGATCTGATCATCTGCCGTCGCCAAGTGCTTTAATTTAAATCCGGGCATTTTTGTTCCTGATCATATCAGTAAGTTGGCTGGTATGAAACGATTCATCAATATGGATTACCTTTGGATGGAATACTTTCAATGCTGAGTCTGCCATTGCAGCATGGCGTCAGGTTGGTAACTCAAAATTTCTTTCATGAAGCTATTCGACCCATATCTATTTTGCGATTTTCTTCGGATCAACCACCACATGTTTGATCGTTTTTTTTCTGTCTCCCAGCGAATAGGAATAGGTAATATTCAGGAGTCCATCAGGTGTCTGGATCAGGCAGGGATATGAAAAACTTCCTTTCCTGTCGGCTACATACTCAATTAATTCTTTCCATTTCCAGGTAGCACCTTCATCGTCAGAAAGATATAGTGACAACTGGTAGCGTCCGTCGTTGATATCGTTTCCGAAGAAAGCCCATTTACCATCCTTTAAAACACAGATTTCGACACTTGCTTCATTTGGAATTTCGGTCTTTTTGGTAGCGCTCCACGTTTCACCGTTATCGGTTGAAAAGCTGGTATGAACGCGTGCCGGTGCATCGCCACTGTCGCGCATATAGGCAACGATGTCTCCATTCTTTTTAACAGCCAGTGCAGGTTGTATCGGGCCGCGACCAACAATCGGAAGACTAGCCCGCCAGGTTGCTCCATCATCGTCTGAAATGGCTACCATCGAAAAGTTAAGTCCATCTGAATAAAGTGGTAAAAGTATCCTCCCGCTTTCAAGCGTGATCGGGTGAATACGTGTCATCCAGCCAAGGCTTCTTTTTAGCAGATCCTTGCTCGCTTCCTTTATCATGTCATCGTATTTGGGAGCATAAGCAGCCCATCCTGCATCATTTTCGGGCAATTCCTTAAATCGCTTTTCAACTTCTTTGGTAAAATTGTCATCCGGTTTCAGCAAGATATTGTCCTGCCAATCCCAAACGGGCGCTCCACTGCCATTGAAATTGGTTGATGTGCGAAATCTCAGAATAGAATTTTCCCATTTATTGGCATGAACAGCAATCCAGAAGAGAAATAACTTGCCCTTTCGGTTCAGAAAAAGTACCGGGTTGCAGTCGGGAATTCCTTTCGAATCAGCCATCAGAAACGGTGTAGTCCATGTTTTTAAACCCTTTTTCAATCTGGCACCCATCACCCGCACATCATCGGCAGTGCGTTCTCCACTTCCCTGAAACCAGGCGGCGAGAAGGTCGCCATTGGGCAGTGAAACAATACTGCTGCCATGTGTATGCTCATTTTGGTAGGGGAAAAGGAATTTTTCACTAACAATTGATTTGGCTGCATTTCTTGTTTGTGACAGACCGCTCATTGCTGTGAACAAAATCAGGAATGATAATAATGGAAGCTTGCACTTGGTCATATTAATTAGGGTTTACTCTTCGGGCCAGGCGCCGTTTAGAATTGGTTTGGTTTTAAGTTTTGACGGGTCAATAACTACATGTTTGATTAATTCCCGGTTCCAGGTATAAGTTATATGTATCAGTCCGTCTTTGCCCTGAATGATTGCCGGATAAGAATATTCGCCCTTCGGATCGGGATCATCCTCCAGCAATACAGCAGCTTCCCAGGCGATTCCATCTTTCGAAATAGCAACGCCTAGTTTGTTTCTCCCTTTGGTAATCGGATTAAAGATAATTGCCTGATTACCATTTTTTAAAGTAACTCCGTCTAGTCCTGAATTGTTGTTTGGCAATGACGTTGGAGATAAAGCAGACCACGTTTGTCCATTGTTTTTTGACCACGATTCGATGATGGTTCTATTTTTACTCCGGAAAAGCAACTGCAAAATGTCCTTTTTGTAAGACAGGATGGTGGGTTGAATGGTTTGGTATTTGCCGTTGTCAAGTTTGATTCGCTGCCAGTTCTTCAAATCCTGATCAGAAGTTTCCATGTAGGAATTCCATGTCTTTTTGGTTTCAAAACTCGTAGGATAGAGTATTTTTCCATCAGGCAAACGTATGGGTTTGTTCTTTATCGGGCCCAATAAATCATTCGGAATCCTGGTGGCCGATGACCATGTTTTTCCATTGTCTTTGGATGTTTTATAAAGTCCCCACCAGTTGCGTGGAGTAGGTCCAACCTTGTAAAAAAGGACCACATCGCCATTGTCTTTCCGGAATAAAACTGGGTTCCAGCAGG
This sequence comes from Daejeonella sp., assembly GCA_041689125.1. Classification (GTDB taxonomy): domain Bacteria; phylum Bacteroidota; class Bacteroidia; order Sphingobacteriales; family Sphingobacteriaceae; genus Daejeonella. The sequence goes on along the minus strand of JBDNGV010000316.1, from coordinate 2,846 downwards.
GATATTGCTTTCCTTCATGAATGCCATCTGCTACCATTAACGGTTTACTCCATTTACCATTCTGGTTGGTGGAAATATAAATGCAGACATCAGGTGCTCTTTCTTCTGTTCCTCCGAACCACGATGCAATAAAACCTTCCGGTGTTTCAACAATCGTTGAAGCATGGCAACTGGGAAATTCAACATCCTGTTTCAGGTAAATAAATTCTGATTTTACAATAGCATCTGTACCTTTAAATGGGTTTCCGGCAATACTATTGATCACTGTAATTCCCATAAGGAAAGTAATTAATGTTCTCATTTCGATTGATCTATTTTCGGTTTATCTGCAAAGAATTTCATCATGATGAAGCCAACAAAAAAGATGATCAGTGTTCCAAAAACAATGGTCAAGTTGCTGTGGAACGGACTTTTAAATACCAGCAGGTTTCCCTCAGTAAAATAAATTGGAGATAAACTCATCCAGATAATTACCAGAGCGCCAACGATCACACCCACTGCAGCATCAATGTTACGCACTCTTTTCGAAAGGAATCCAAGTAAAAACAAGCCGAGCATTCCTCCGCTAAAGATCGAAGCCAGTCCCCACCATGCATCCAAAACACTGTCAACACCAACCAGAATCAGAGCAATGCCTATTCCCATTACACCAAATATTAATGAAGAACTGTAAAGAACTTTCATTGACGATTTTTCTGTGGCATTTTTGTTGAAATAGCGCTTGTAATAATCGGTTAAAACCAAGGTAGCGGTACTATTCAAACTGGTGGAAACAGTGCTCATTCCGGCAGCAAATATGGATGCAATCAGCAATCCGGTGATTCCCACCGGGAGACCGTTTACGATAAAATGAGGGAATATTTTATCTCCTGCACCCGGAAGTTTCAATTCGGCAGGTAATAATTCGGGGCGGGCAGTATAGTAGGCAAAAAGTGCAGTTCCGATGTAAAAAAACACCAGTGAAACAGGGACATAAAGCAATGAGCCAAACAAGGCCGATGACTTTGCTTCTTTCACGGAACTGGTTGTCATGTAACGCTGAACGTAGTTTTGATCGATGCCATAATTCTGGAGATTTATAAACAATCCATAAATCAGAACGACCCAAAAGGTTGAATCTTTAAGGCTAAGTCCAAAACTCCCAAGACTGAATTTATTATTTGCAGCAGCGATTTCAAATATCTGCCCAGGCCCTTCCGGCATCGAGAAAGTTAGTATTAGTGCACAGACAATTGCACCCACGATAAGTATAATACCCTGAATTGCATCTGTCCATATAACAGCCTGAATACCACCTAGCATTGAATAAAAGGTAACAGCGATGCCTGTTACAATGATGATTGTTTTAATGTCCCATCCGAATAAAGCATTGAGTGGTAAGGCCATTAAAAGAAGGATGGCTCCGGTTCTCATCAGTTGCGTGAGCATGTAACATATGGACGCATAAATTCGAGCCCAAACCCCAAAACGGACTTCAAGGTAATTATAAGCCGAAATACTTCCCAGCCCACGGTATAGCGGAACAAAAAACTTAACAGCAAGAATGGAGGCCGCCGGAATGGAAAGACTGAAAACAAATGCATTCCAGTTGGTCATATAGGCTTTCCCAGGCAAGGCCAGAAAACTTATACTACTTACAAAAGTTGCAAATATTGACATTCCAACTACCCAAGCCGGAAGTTTACCTCCTCCTGTAGTAAAATGGGATGAATCCTTGTTTTTGAAGTAAAAACTTGCACCGAACAGAACATTTCCGAATGTCAGTACGAAGAAAACAATAAGGTCTAATAAAGGTAGTTGCATCCTTGGTTTGCGTTAATTCAGTTATAATTGATATGCGAGCATTTCTTTTATTTCATTGACATAAATTTCCATTTTTTCGCACTGTTCGTCATCAAATTTCCGCAGGGGATGTGCAGCATAACCATTGCAAATTCCCATCACCGACAAAGCGCATTTTACACCGAGAGTATATTTAGATGATGTTTTGCCAATACTATAAATGGTATTGTTTATTTTCATCATTATTTGATGGAGCAATTGTATTTTTTCAATGTCTCCGGCAAGCGATGCTTCATACATGTCGACAAACAGATGGGGAAACATGTTTGCTCCGCCGGCAACAACTCCATGTCCGCCCTGTATTATTGTTCCGGGCAAAAGGATTTCAGTTCCTGCAAATATGGAAAATTCAGGTGAATCCCTGAATTTATCAATCAGCGAGTATAAATATGACATATCGCCTGAACTATCTTTTACCCCAATTCCTCCCAAATCTTTAGCAAGTTCAATCGTTTCGATCGACATGTGGAGTTTTGTGTATCCTGGCATATTGTAAAGGAAGAACGGCAAAGGCAGTTCTGGCACAAGATCCTGCAGGTATTGCATCATTTCCATCTGGGAAATGGGTATATAATACGGCGGCGCTATTACAACAGCATCTGCTCCAGCTTCTTTGTAACATTCAGCCATTGCAATAGAATCATTAAAAGAGGTGTCGGTAATTCCAACCATTATCGGAATTCTTCCCGCATTAAGCTCGCATGCTTTTTTGACAAATTTCTCACGCAATTTATAACTTAAGCTTGTGGCCTCCCCGGTTGTTCCCAGCAAAAACAGGCCATGTACACCACCAGAAATTAAATGTTCAACTAATTTACTCAGTCCTTTTTCATCTATTTCATGGTTACTGATCAGAGGCGTTACAACTGGAGGAATAACTCCGCGCAATGGTTTTTTCATATTATTATTTCAGTTGGTTGTAATAGTAAGACCGTTGCAAAATGAACAAATCAAAATTATTTTGACTTTTAGCGATTTTATTTTTTCTGTATCCTACTTTTTCG
>JBDNGV010000315.1:0-7600 GCA_041689125.1 Daejeonella sp. | reverse complement strand
TATGGCTTAACTCTGGCTCTAGTATCCGTTTTCCAACTGCTTTTATAGGTAAAGAAAGAGTTGTTGAACTAAAAGGTGAAGCATATTTTGACATCACAGAGAACAAAAAAATGCCATTTATTGTACGCACTAACAATTCCATGGATATTAAGGTCTTGGGCACCCAGTTTAATGTAATGGCTTATGATGACGAGAAAAGCATTAATACCACACTGGTAAATGGCTCTGTACAAATATTAAGAGAATCAGGCACAACATTCCTTGAACCCGGCCAGGCAGCAATATTAAATAAAGGCTCAGGAAAAATCAAAGTTACAGCTGCAGATATTGAAGAGGCAGTAGCATGGAAAAATGGATACTTCATGTTCTCAAATGAAAACATAGAAAGCATTATGCGTAAAGTTTCCAGATGGTACAATATAGATGTTGACTATCAGGGCAATTTGAGTAATAAAGATTTCGTGGGAACTATTTCACGGGGTAAAAATATCTCAGAATTGTTAAAAATGCTGGAACTAACAGGTGCAATCCGCTTTAAAGTAGACGGAAGGAGGGTAACTGTTATGCCGTAACCAATACCTTTAATTAGCGGCAAAAAACCGGAAGCGCTGCGAACGCCTCCGGCCGAATTTGGCGCTAAAAATAACCGATCGTAAAACCAATAATTTAAATCAAACCAAACTCACAAATGTATGAAACTTTACATGTTGTTTAAGTGCAAGGAACCTTGCATATCATTAAAATTTATCAGGGTTATGAAACTCATCATTATTTTATGCCTTACTTCCCTGCTGCAAGTAAATGCTAGCAGCTATGCCCAGAAGATAAGCCTTTCTGTCAAAAATGCTCCAATGGAAAAGGTATTGAGAGAAATTCAAAAGCAGGTTAATTATAGCTTCCTTTATAATACACAGATGCTTCGGTCGGCAAAACCAGTGAACATCAGCGCCAGCAATTCTTCCTTGGAAGAAGTGCTAAAACAATGTTTCGCTGATCAGCCGCTAACCTATTCAATAGTTGATGAAACCATCATTGTTTCAAAAAAACAAGAAAAGGTTGAGGCAGCTGTAATTGAAGTTGAAGAAGTTGCTCCCCCGCAGGAAATAAAAGGTAAGGTAACTGATTCAAAAGGAGTACCATTACCTGGAGTAAGTGTAAAATTGAAAAAAACAAGCATTGGAGCCAGCACAGATATTAATGGTAATTTCACACTAAATATTCCGGATGCAGGGATTTTGGAATTCACCTACATTGGATTCATAACTCAGGATATTTCTACGGCAAACAGAACCACTTTCAATATAGTGCTTCTTGAAGATCAGCAGGCCTTGGGTGAGATTGTTGTAGTTGGTTATGGAACCCAGAATAAAAAAGATGTTTCCAGTGCGATCGGTTCCCTTGCAGTTGGAAGCAAGAAACTTGCAGACCTGCCAATTACAAGTCCTGAACAGTTGTTACAAGGTAGAGTTGCTGGTGTAAATATCACCCAAGATTCCGGAACTCCAGGTGGCCGTTCAACCGTGAGAATCAGGGGAGCAAGTTCAATCACAGGTGGAAATGATCCTTTATATGTAGTTGACGGTGTGCCAATCAATGCTGGAAATTACAATGGTGCAGCCGGTGGTTCTGTACCACAAAACCCACTTGCTAATATCAGTCCGAATGATATTGAGTCAATAGACGTCTTGAAAGATGCATCAGCTGCAGCAATCTATGGATCAAGAGCTTCAAACGGTGTAATTGTGATCACAACCAAAAGAGGTAAACAAGATCAGACGAAAATCAGCTATAATACCTATTTCGGATTCCAAGAAGTGGCCAAAAGAATTCCACTTCTAGGCGGCCCTGAATGGGGTGAACTAGTTAACGAAGCTCACGTAAATGTAGGGAGAACGCCACCAATTGCTAATCCGAGTGCTTTAACTACTACTGATTGGCAAGAAGAAATATTCAGAAGAGCACCCATTTCGAATAATGAACTTTCATTATCAGGCGGTACTCAGAAAACTCAGTATTTCTTATCAGGAAGCTACCTGAACCAAACTGGCGTTGTTATCGGAAGTGGGTTCAGCAGAGGAAACTTCAGATTTAACTTTGACCAAAAAATTAATGACAGATTGAAAGCAGGTATCAATATGAGTATGAACCGCTCAAAAACTGATAGGGTAAGTGCTGGTGACCGTGATGGAATTGTGGCCGTAGCAATCGTAAAATCACCCGCTATTCCGGCAAGAAATGCAGATGGTTCGTTAAATCCGAATGATCCATATATCAGTAATATTGATAACCCATTGATCATTGCCGATCAGGTTAGAAATGATGCATTCAGCAACAGAGCTTTAGGAAATGCATTCGTTGAGTTCAAGATTCTGGAAGGCCTGAACTTCAGAAGTAGCATCGGTCTTGATTTCCTGAGTCTGGATGAAGTCTACTTTGTACCACCTAATAGATTAACTGTTCTTGGTAGAACTACTAATGGATCAGGCACAAACAGTATGACTCAGGATCTGGGATGGATTAATGAAAATACTCTGAATTACAGTAAAACTTTCAAAGAAAATCACAGGTTCAATGTACTTTTAGGTTACTCTAATCAGGAATCTACATTTAACAGAACAATTGCTTCTGCTACAAATTTCGCACTTGAAGCCATTCAAACTCTGAGTTCTGCAGCTATCAAGAACTCAAGTTCTACGGGTGGAAGCTGGGGACTTACCTCTTATTTCAGCAGGTTAAACTATTCATACAAAGACAAATTCAATTTGGCAGCCAGCTACCGGATTGACGGTTCTTCAAGATTTGCAGAAAATAATAAATACGGAAGTTTCCCTTCAGTTTCTGCCGCATACCGCCTCGGTCAGGAAGATTTCTTAAAAGATCTGAGTTGGGTTGAAGATGTCAAAGTCAGAGCAAGTTGGGGTAGAACAGGTAACCAAGAGATTGGTAATTTCACATCAAGAGGATTATTTGCAGGTGGTTTCAACTACATCGGAATAAGTGGCCTTTCTCAGACACAGTTAGCAAATCCTGACCTTTCATGGGAAAGCACTGAGCAAACCAATATTGGTTTAGATCTGAGCTTCTTTAAAGGAAGAATTACGTTTAGTACCGATATGTACAAGAAAAATACATCCGGCTTATTGCTTGCCGTTTCGCTGCCTAGATCTTCAGGATTTAATAGTTCAATACAGAACGTAGGTAATGTGGAGAACAAGGGTATAGAGCTTGCCCTAAACACAGTGAACATTGATAAAAAAGACTTTAAATGGTCTACAGATTTCAATATTTCTTTCAACAGAAATAAGGTAACTAAACTACCTGGCGGCGATATCCCACTTGGTTTTAATGGTTATGCCAGTGTAATTAAGGAAGGATATCCTTTGGGTACATTCTATGGTTGGAAAATCATACAGGTTAATCCTGCAACAGGTAATTACGATGTAGTGGATGTAAACGGAGATGGAAATATTCCATTAGCATCAACCACTCTTGACAACGTAGTATTGGGAAATGCTCAACCGAAATTTACAGGTGGATTTACCAACTCTGTCTCCTATAAAAATTTCGATGCCTCCGTTTTCATGCACTTCGTATATGGAAACCAGATTTTCAACCAAGCTGAATATTCTTATGGTAGACTTCATACCTGGTTTAACTCTTCCACTTTAGCGAGAGAGCGTTGGAGAAAGCCTGGTGATATTGCCACTTTACACCGTGCAGCTTTTGGTGATCCAACCAGAAACGGATCAGTTTCTAACCGCGTATTGCAAGATGGTTCATTCTTAAGAGTAAAAAATGTTGCTTTAGGATATAACATCCAAAATGCAACTCTTAAGAAAGCCGGAATCCAAAACATTAGGGTTTATGCAGCTGGTCAAAACATTTTCACCTGGACTGATTATCGCGGATATGATCCGGAAGTAAACGCTAATGGAAATGATACAACTCTTGGTTTTGACATGAGTTCTTATCCTCAAGCAAGGTCATTCTCTTTAGGTTTAAATGCTACATTTTAATATAAAAAGTCATGAAAAAAATATATTTAATAATCTTCCTATACCTTACGGTTTCATCTTGTGATGTAACCAATCAGGAACCGATAGATTCAGTAAGTACCCAGGTTTTATTCACAAGAGAATCTGATGCAGAAGCAGCAATTATTGGTACCTACCGTCATATGGCCAACCTTGGGCCCAATTATATCTTCTTTGCAGAATTACCAACAAAAAACAGTAAAGGAAATGCACTGAACAGACAATTTGAGCAATTAAACAATCTGATTATTGTAGCTGATAACTCCCAGTTCACCGGACTATGGGATCAACAATACGTGCTAATTAATTCTGCGAATGTTGTAATTAAAAATGTCCCTAAAATCCCGGGCATGGCTGATGAAGCTAAAAATTCAGTAATTGCTGAAGCCCGCTTTCTGAGAGCATTTACCTATTTTAATCTGGTAAGATACTTTGGAGCAGTACCATTAGTTACCGAGCCTACTGAAAGTCCGGATGTAGCTGCATTACAGATTTCAAGAACCCCTGTTGCAAATGTTTATACTCAAATTCTTGCAGATCTTGATTTCGCAAAGTTAAATTTGCCTGAGACATTTACAGGATTAGGAAGAACAGCAAGAGCTACTAAAGCTGCGGCCTTTGCTTTGGGTGCCAGAATTCATCTGACCAGGAAGAACTATGCATTGGCAATTGCAGATGCAAATCAAGTGGCAAGCAGAAGAGGAGAAACTTTAAATGTAGCTTATGCTAACTTATTCTTGACCAAAAACTCCGCTGAATCGATATTCGAAATCAATTATGATACTCAATTGCAAAACAACCTTGCAACTACATTCCTTCCGGGATCACTTAGTGGCACCAGAACCATTGAAGTTAATAATGATATCTTCAATGCCTATGAGGTAGGAGATCTTAGAAAAGATGCGACTTATGGCTTTGCAAACGCTGCAAATTTCATGAAAAAGTATTCTAGAGGTGGTACAAGGGATGATAATATCATCGTATTCCGTAATGCAGAAGTGATGCTTACTAAAGCTGAGGCATTGGCAGAAACTTCCTATCCAAGCGTTGATGCCCTTAGATTATTAAATGAAGTACGCAGAAGAGCAGGTCTTGGAGCTATCAATCCTGCAACACTGGCTGCTTTCAGAACTGCACTTTATAAAGAAAGAAGACTTGAGCTTTGCTTTGAAGGTCATGAGTGGCATGATATAGTAAGAACAGGAAGACTTCAGGCTGTGCTTGGAATAACCGATCCGAATAAATCTATCTGGCCAGTTCCATCAGTAGAACTTTCAAGGAATCCAAAATTAGAACCTCAAAATCCGGGGTACTAATTTTTTATAACAATTAGTAAAAAAGCGGCATCTGAATTCAGATGCCGCTTTTTTTATTTCCTTAATTCTAGGAACCTTAAATATAAATTCAAAAACTATGATAGACTCATAATGAAAGTTTATTGGAAACTAAAAAGACTAAATCGATTCCGATTCTTTGTAGTTCAAATATATTTTGTGATTTAACACTCAATTTTCAAACAAAATCAGACTTATTTAAGCACTCGTTTAAAAAGGATTTTTCGCAATGACAAACGTTTATAGTATTTTAATGGTTTAAATAAAGGAATATTATGAAAATTCTAAAATTACGATCTTCTTATCTTGCCGCCTTTTTATTGTTTAGTCAGTGCGGACATGCACAAAACAACAAGGGTAGAATAGATTTCGAAACCTATAATCCACCGTCTTCTCTGGTAGTTCCTGAGCACCTGATTACAAGAGCAAAATTCCCATTTATCGATATACATAACCACCAGGGGAATATGCCCACCCAAAATCTCAAAATTCTGATTTCAGAAATGGATAAGCTGAACATGAAAACCATGGTGAATTTAAGTGGACGGAATGGCGATTTTCTCGCTCTTGCCGTAAAAAATGCAAGATCTGTAGATCCGGGTCGTTTGATTGTTTTTGCTAATCCGGATTTTTCAGGAATTGGTGAAAGTAACTATGGGAATAAAGCTTCAAAACAGATAGAAGACGATGTAAAAGCTGGTGCACAGGGCTTAAAAATATTCAAGAGTTTGGGATTTTCAGTCAAAGACAACAAGGGTAGCTTAGTAGCTGTTGATGATCCCCGGCTAAAACCGATCTGGGAAAAATGTGCTCAGCTGGGAATACCGGTTTTGATCCACACGGCAGATCCTAAACAATTTTGGGATGAGCCCAATGATCAAAACGAGCGTTGGCTGGAACTATTAACCCAACCCGGCCGGAAACGAAGTGTGTCTGATGGTTTTTCATGGGAGGCATTAATAAAGCAACAACATAATCTGATTAAAAATAATCCACGTACCAATTTTATTATTGCTCATTTTGGCTGGTATGCAAATAATTTAGACTTTTTAGGTTCCCTGCTCGATACCTATCCAAACATGAATGTTGAGTTTGGAGCTGTCATTGCCGAGCTCGGCAGACAACCCCGGCGGGCAAAACAATTCTTTGAAAAATATCAAGACCGGATTCTCTTCGGAAAAGACAGTTGGGTACCATCAGAATATACCACCTATTTCAGAGTGCTTGAAACTGAAGATGAATATTTTCCGTATCATAAAAAGTACCATGCCTATTGGAAAATGTATGGTATCGGACTAAGTGACGCGATTTTGAAAAAAATTTATTATAAGAATGCGATCCGCTTAATTCCGGGGATTGACCGTACACAGTTTCCCAATTAGTAATCTACATAGAGGCTTGACGTTCAAAAGCTGATTCTGAACAAATCGGTATTCCCAAGATCATCATCCGCAACAAGCAGCAGTTGACGTTTGTCCCTTGTTTGTGTTACAGATTCAATTTTTTTAAGGCTGAGTTCAGGACTTAAATCACCAAGTTTAAATAAAGAAGAGATATTCAATTCAGCTTCCTTAATTTGCTTAAAGGCATGCTGAATGATAGCGAGATAACTTTCTCCTATTTGCCCGTCATCGTATACATTGGGAGTGCTTTCGGAAGAAAATGTAATGAATAATATATCCTGTTCCGTATCATAATCCATACCTGATATACCGGTAGACTCAACAGGAAGCTTTATGAGAACTTCCCGTTTAAATTCAGGGGAAAGTTTACCCGGGCTTGCCAAAACAATATAATTATCAGGGTTAGTTCTGTTGCCACGCAGACCCAAGGCTAACTCATTACCAAGCATCGTAGCCGCTTCAATATTCAGCTCAGCAAATTGTTTTCTGAGCTGATCATAAAAACCAGTAAATTCTATCCTTGTGATATTTTTTGTTTCAGGTTCAAAAAGATAAGCACTATCACGATATGTGCTGACTGAGCCGGATCCAAGAAACAAAATGCATTGAATTCCATTATGACTAATAACAAAAGATGATTCTATATCAGCTTTAATTGGTTTGGGAATTCTGGCAGTATCACTTTTTGGGAATAAGGGAATTCGCTCCAATTCTTCAAGCGAATCATTTAAAACAAGAATTTCTGAAGCATCGTCACCCATAATATAAAACAGATCCTTCATAAAACTGACTGTAGACCCCGATGGATAATTCTCTGCAGGCTTATAGC
>JBDNGV010000314.1:0-5594 GCA_041689125.1 Daejeonella sp. | reverse complement strand
CGAACATCCGTTTTCTTCTGGGATACGGCATCACATGAAAAAAGGACTAGAATAATTGACAGTGCTGGTATGATACTTAAATAGCGTTTCATTTTATTGCTTTTGATAAAGGTACGTAACTAGTACTTATATAGATTTGCAGTTTTGGAACAACATGAATATTGCTCAAAGTTCATTAATCCTGTTCCTTCGTAAATCGTATATTCTGTTTAATTGACTCTTTGTGATGCCGGTTTACATCTTCTTGTAACTTGTCAAAATCAAAATTCTCAGAGGTGCCGCAATCGAGCATATTAAAATAAACCGAAGGCCTTATGCTTTCAAAATACTCAAGAATGTTGCTACTCCACAAGAGTTGGCACTTACCTTTTATCTTTGGCACTAATTCTGATAAGCCATCTTGAAACAGTATATTCCTTATGTGGCAACTTTCTAGGTTTCCCTGAGGAAAAAACAGCAGTAAATTACCAGGTTCATTCATTATTTCTGCAGCATAGGCCATTGTTTCTCTTACAGAATATTTACCGGGCTCAATAGAAAAGGAACCAAGATACCTTAGCCACCAATTCATTTCCATTTGCTTTTTTAAGGACATAATGTAGAGTCGTTTCATTTTTCCCTGTTTAATAAGTACCTGATAGGCCAGATAAAAACCCAAAAAGCCATCACCGAAACTAAAGTGATTGCAAGATAAAATGTAGGAATGATCTGATTTAATCTCAGCAGGCCTTATGATCAGTTTATTAAAATAAAAAATCTTCAAAAGTTTCGTCAGGCAGTACCCGCCCACTTTTAACCAGAAAAGCGATAAAGGTTTTGATTGAATTATCATGATAACAAATCTCCTAAAACTTTAGCAAAATGTTTATTGATCATTTCATGCCCTTCATTTAAATTCAATATTTCAGCGTTTTTTATTTGGGATAAAAAAGTTTTACCAATGCTCAGCGGATATGATTTATCTCGCTGACCGAAAATAAAAATACTCCGGACAGGATGGTTATTTAATGCAGAGATGAGTTTTGCTTCATCCGTAATTAAGAACCGTAAATAGGTTAAAGTGGCATAAAAGTTAAATCTTAACTCATATGTTTTAATTTCTTTTAAAAGAATACCATGGCCCTCGTCATCTATTAATCGAGCCCGTTTACAGATTGTTAACAGGTTAACCATGGCATCTTTACTCAAAGATACTTTCTCTAAGATCTTATTCCCTAATTTACTCCTGCTAAAAAATCGGACAATATTCCCGGGTTTAATGGATGAAGGCGCCGCTATGATATATTCATTAATCATTTCAGGAAGCTCTTCTGCAATTGTCGTTGCATAATGAGTACCCATAGAATAGCCAATTACCGAAAAACGATTGATCTTATGTGTGTTACAAAACTCTATTATAAGGCTAGCCAAGGTTCTTTTTGTTAATCCTATTTTTACATTCTCCAGACTTAGATCCTTCAGCTTTGTAGCTTTATGAAAAAACAAGTCGAAACCCCAAAAAGTATATTTATTTCCTAATTCCGACTCTAATTCCCGAAATTGTTTTCCATGCATACCAAAACCATGAAAGCATAGCATGTGCTCTTCGCCAGTTCCAAATTTATAATAATGGAGATCAACAAAATCGGATTTATAAAAATGCGAGGTCAATGGATTAAAGTATTGCATTAATTAATGCCAGTGCCCAAGCATACTCACCATCATGTGATATAGTAAGGCTCACCTCGAAGTTTTTGAGATGATCTGGCAACACCACAGTGGGAATACCAGCTTTTTTTGCCCTGGTAATTTCTATTTTTTTCCATCCAAGAGAAGATGCGTCGAGTTGTTTAACAGCCTTATAAACAGCCTCCTTTGCCGCCCAAGTTGAGGCATAGCGCTGCAAGGAATCACTGAAGCTCTCGCAATAAGCTATCTCGGCAGAGGTGTAAACCTTGTTTTTAAAAAGATCGCTAAGCGATTGGCTAAAGGTTAATATATGTACCAAATCATTACCCACGGCAAAAGTATGCCGTGCAATTATTTCATTAACAGATTTTTCCAGCTTATTCTCCATCAATAACAGGTACTGCCATAATATTAAATCCACCGTCTACAAAATGAATGTTGCCGCTTACTTTTTTTGATAGATCAGAGAAATAGTATAGGGCAGCATCGCCTACATCGCCGGCTTCAATATTCCCTAGTGGGGCGAGGTATTTACCTAATTTACGCATTTTTCGCACACCATTGATACCTCCTGAAGAGGTAGTCATAACCAGACCGGCAGAAATGGCATTTACTCGTACCTGCTTGTTACGAAAATAGCTCGCCAGATAGAGCATTATATTTTCAAGAGCTGCTTTATTGATAGCCATTCCGCCATATTGCGGAAATACTCTGTTAGCCGCATTATAGGTGAGGGTTAAGATGGATGCATTTTTCTGTAACATACTTTCAGCTACACGAGCGATTCTTAACAGAGAATATGCGCTAATATTAAAAGAATCCATCAGGTCATCGAAAGGAATATCTATGTAAGCAGGAATTGGGTCTGTACTGCCGATAAAGTTTGAACAAAGTACTTTGGTATTAGCAAAGGCGACGCCATGTAATATATAATCAATAGGGCCAAGTGTATTGTATACTGCATTCAGAAAGCTACTGATTTGAGCTTCCTCCCTAACGTCAACTTGCATGGCAAGTTTTGTATCAAGGCCCAATTTATCAAGCAGGTAAAGCACCTCATCACGCGTATCTTCAACATAGCTTAATGCAATTTTGCAGCCCGACTGATGCAGTTTTACAGCAATGTCATAAGCGATGGATTCTTCGTTCCTAACGCCAAAAATTGCTGCAATCTTACCTGTATTATTTATCATATTTCGACAATTTTAAGGCACTATTGGTGCCACCAAACCCGTAATTAAGGCAAACAATGCTATTAATGGATTTTGAAAAACTTTCTTGCGGAATTAAGTGACGGTAAGCAGCTAAGGGCTTCATTGGACCTTTCCACTCCGGACTTTTCTGGAACGTTTCCAATTCCGGGTTGAGGTTTGTAGAATTTAAACAAGGCAATACCTTTTGCTCTTTAAGCATCAATAAGGCGGTTATAAATTCAACTGAACCGGCACCTCCTAACATGTGTCCGAATTGTGACTTTGGAGCAGATATATGGTAGCCCTCTTCACCTAAAGTGTCGACTACACTCAACAATTCAACAGCGTCTCCCGAAGGGGTAGATGTACCATGCACTTTTACAACATCCGGTTTATCATCCGACCCGGCCATTACTCCTTTCCATAAGCGTTGCTGTCCTGCAAATGAAGGGTAGAACATATCTCCGTTACCGTCTGAATTGTTAAAATATTCGTCAATCACCCCTAAAATATCAGCACCTCGGGATACTGCTTGCTCATATTCTTCAAGGGCTACAATACCTGCACCAAATGAGCACACAAACCCGTTTCTGTTCATGTCAAAAGGGCGCGAGCTTTCTTCAGGGCTAAAACCCCGGCTCAATACCATCATACCATCAAAACCGATAAAGGTTTCAAGAGATGTGCTTTCTACCCCGCCGGCGATTGCTCGATCCTGCAGCCCGTATTTAATAAGCCGATAGGCATGTCCAATATTACCTAGGCCGGTTGCACATGCAGAGCCGATTGCTTCGCATACACCTTTGTTTTTTATCAGTACAGCAACATTTGCCGCTTCGCGATAGGTCATTGTACGGTCTACAGTATGGCCGCCAGATTGACGTGTTTTTTTGCCATTAACGTAAAAATGTTCCCATCCATTTCTTAGAATGACATTATTTGAACCACCAGAGCCAATAACCACACCGGTTCGTTCTGACTGGACCAAATCTGTTGACCATCCAGCCATTTTTATCGCATTCTGGGTTGCGAGCATAGACCAGATACTGCCAACGTCGGCGGTTGCTAAATTGCCAGCCGGGAGCCTGTCTAATCTATCCACATAGGTTTCAGGGTAGTTTTCACCAAAAGAATCCCAAATTATATCCAGATCCATCTCATTTTCGGTTATAAAACCTGAAACAGTTGACCTGACCTGCTTCTCGTAAACCATTGCATCATCAAATGTGCGAATCAGACTTTTGTTAGCAAATAACTTGCTGCTAAATTCAGAAAGATCCTTACAGGTGGGAAACGCTCCGCCCATACCAACAACTGCCACCTTTTTGCCAGGCAAATTAACCACGAGCTTTTACTTTTAAAATTAGATCCACTAAATCCTTAACTTTTGAACCTAAATCATCGATATCATCATCCTCAAATTCTATGTCAAACTTTTGCTCAACTTTTGCTACAAAGGCTATCATTTGAGAGGATGGCGTATTTAAATCAGCTAAAAAATCTGTTTCCTCTGTTACACTAACTAATTTTTCGGGATCTATCATTCTCACTGTTCTAAGAACCTCTATCAAACTGTCAATAATTTCTTGTCTTTCCATTTATTTTTACTTCTTTTTTTTAAAATATTCAAAATCAACTTCCCTTCCTGTTATTTCATGAAGATCAGAAATTAGCTTAAAATCAGGTGCGAGGTCATATTTGGATAAGCGCTCCTCGTTAAAGTCTTTAAAATACTGATCAAGATCCAATCCCGGTGGACATCTGTAGATTCGTCCGTCGCAAACCATCTGCCTGAATTTATAAAACGTTATTTTACCAAGGATGACAAAAGTATCGCCCTTTTCAAGAGAGCTCATAAAGTTTACACTGCCTATGCTGATAAAACTCGGGACAAACTTGTCTTTCAAATCCTCGGGGGCACAATTATTTTTCTGACAGATCAAAAACTTAGATAAAGAAGCAGCAGTAGCTTGAACAAAAGACTCTATCTGGTCTACTCCTCTGAATATGCCAAAATGGCCCTCAACATCATAATCTGTTGGAGTATAACTTGCTACAACGCCTAATTTGGGTGAGTGCCAATGATATTTATCAACAAGCAGTTTTTTAGAACCATAGGTAACTAATATTTCTCTCGGATGTATTGAACACAGGCTTTCAACCAGTATTCCTTTGTCATAATATCCCGCCATTTATATTAATATTGGTTCCATTAATGTATGATGCATTATCTGATAAGAGGAAAGCAACCACTTCCGCAACCTCGTTCACATTACCAAAACGGTTTGCGGGAATCGCTTTTAAATATTCTTGTCTGAAGTTTTCAGGTACCTTAGTTGTCATTTCCGTTTCAATAAAACCGGGCGCTATGCTCAATATCCTTATAGCGTGTTTATCGCTCAAAGCAGATACTTCTCGGGCCAGGGATTTTGAAAGAGCCGCCAGACCTGCCTTGGTCGCCGAATACACCGCCTGAAAAGCATTACCGGTTTCGCCTACGCATGAACTTACATTGATAATTACCCCACGTTTATTCAATAGGAATTGTTTCATAACAGCCTTGCAGATCATAATTGGGGCCTTCAGATTTACCTGCAGCATCCTGTCTATTTCATTTTCTGGCTGATAAATAAGGGATTTATCAAATGTTATGCCTGCATTATTAATAACCCCGAATAGCGTATCTCCGTGCTCTTTTTTTAAACGTTTACAAAATTCATTGAGTTCGTTTGG
>JBDNGV010000313.1:0-1957 GCA_041689125.1 Daejeonella sp. | reverse complement strand
TGCAACTTGGCATAGTTTTTAGGAAGCTATATAGCACTTCAATTATTCATATGAAATTAATTTCAGACAAATGCCACGCTGGTTAAAAATATCTTTAAAAGTTGGAGGTCTTATTTTGGGACTTGTTCTGATCGCATGGATCGTACTGGCTGCCTATGTTTATACCCATAAGGAAGAAATTCTGAAGTCAGTTACTTCGCAATTGAACGAGGATCTAAATGGTAAACTTACCATAAAAAGAATGGAACCTTCCTTGATCAGGGGGTTCCCAGGAATTTCAGTATCTCTGGAAGATGTTCTTTTAAGAGATAGTTTATGGTCGGTTCATAAGCATGATCTTCTCAAAGCAAAAACTGTATTTGTAGCTATCAATGCTTTTTCGATCTTATCTGGTTCAGCAAGTATTAGGGATATTCAACTTAATGGAGCTGTGATTTATATGCTTACTGATAGTATGGGCGTACGAAATACCAATATCTTTAAAAAGAAGAGTCCTTCTGATGACAAAGGAGGAATAAGTAAAAAGATTAACCGGGTAACTTTGAACAATGTAAAATTTACTATTGAAGATCAACAGAAGCACAAGTTATTTAAGTTCGATATCATAAATTTCAGAGGTTATATTGATCATAAAATTGGGGCTTGGAAAGCACATGTGAAAACGAAGACGCTGGTTAATTTTTTTGCTTTTAATCTCAAGAAAGGAAGCTTCCTGAAAGACAAAATGGTTGATCTGGATATCGATATGAACTATAATAATAAAACCGAGGAATTGAACATTCCATTGCAGGAGATCAGAATTAATGAGGATGAGCTTTTAATTGGTGGCAAGCTCAATTTTGCATCTGATTATCTGATCGAAATACAAGCTCCTAAAATTCTCTTTAAGGATGCCAGGAGTTTATTGTCAGCAAATATTATTTCAAAATTACAAGTCTATGATGTGAAGAAACCATTTGAAATTGGGGCTGTTTTAGCCGGAAAATTTAAACAGGGTGGTGATCCTTTGATCAGGGTAAATTTTAAAGCAAACGATAATGCACTTAGTACAAGTGGAGAGAATATCACAAATTGTAGTTTCACAGGGATCTACTGCAATGAACGGATAAAGGGACAGCCTCGAAAGGATCCCAATTCATTAATAGCATTTTATAATTTGACAGGGAACTTTTATGATATTCCTTTCAAGGCTGATTCTATACAAATAACTGACCTGAGGAACCCTGTTTTTACTGGAAAATTTAAATCAGGTTTTCAGCTTGAAAAGCTCAATAAAATATTTGGAGGAAACACTTTTCAGTTTAGTGCTGGTACAGCAGATTTGAATGTAGTTTATAAGGCTCCATTCAATCAATTGGATACCGATAAACGTTACATATACGGCATTGTGAATGTTAAGGATGGGGCCGCGGGCTATAAGCCTCGAAATTTAAATTTGAAGGATATTCAAGTAGTAATGAATTTTAAAGGTGAGGATCTGTTTTTAGAAAATCTGAAGGTTAAAAGCGGAACAACTTCTTTGTCAATGGAGGCTATGTTGAAGAATTTCTCAAACTTTTATTACACCGATCCGCAAAAGATTCAGATAAACTGGAAGATTAAAAGTCCAAATGTTAATTTAAATGAATTCATGATCTTCCTTGGTAAACGTAAGCAAGGTTCTAATCCGGTAGGTAAGCGTTTTACCCGTAATTTGGACAAGATGCTTGAACAGGCTAGTATGGTAATGGATATTGAAGTTGACCGACTGATTTACAAGAACTTTCGGGGCAAGGATCTGAGATCAAATATCACACTCAAGCAATCTGGAATATTTATTAATAGGCTTAGTCTTAAACAAGGTGGAGGAAGTTTGGATATTAAAGGCAATATAGATCAGAGTGGCGCAGTAAATAAGTTTAACCTGAATTCAAAGATCAATAATGTTAATGTGCAGAATTTATTTAATGCCTTTGAC